>JAYUFJ010000001.1:0-7604 GCA_043738775.1 Flavobacterium sp.
TAGAATCCTGCCGGAATAACACCAACCGTCTTGGAAGTTTCTAAAGCGCCTGTTAACGAGTACACATACACTTTACCATTGGCTGAATAATTACCAGCATCGCCAACAAAAATTTTATCATTTTCTACCTCGAAACTATAAATGCCTTGAGGTGTTGTTGTAAATAATGGAGCTGCTGGCAATGTAGAAGCAGATTGTGATGTTTTATATATTTTATCATCTACTGTGTAGTAAATATCGTTGTTGTAAATATCTAAATTCGCTGGATGTGAAGTCAATGAAAAGCTTATCGATGAAGTAACAGTATTTGTAAATAAATTAATTTTAGATAATTTTCCCGCAGTTTCAGAAGGTGCATAACTTGGATTTCCTGAACATATTACATACATATCGTTACCCACAATTCGCATAGAATCGGGAACATCACCAACAGTAATTGTTGCTGATACCGAACTTAGTGCCGCATTTATTACTGTAATTTTATTACCATATCCGTAACCACCTTTATGGGCAACATAAATTTTACCATTATTGGCCAAAATACGTTCGGGACCTTCACTTACAGATATATTTCCTAAAAAAGTATTGTCATTTATATTAAAAACTGAAACAAAATCGTCACTTGTATTAGTGCCTAATCCCCAATTGGTTACAAACATTTTACCATTTGAAAACGCAACATATCTTGGATTATTTAAATTGGTTGTAATTGTAGCCACCAATTTAAAAGTGTAACGATCCACAATTTGAATTTTGTTTGAAACATTTAAAACAATATAGGCGTATTGGCCGTTTAGCCCAATATCTTGACCCGTATCGCCCAAAATCAATCCTGAATTTACCGTTGAAAAAACATCATTTTGTAAAGTTGTATAATCGTACGATAAATAAGTAATGCTAGAATTCCCATTATTAAAACCGCCTTGATTTAAAATTAAGATACCGCTATTGTAAGCGGGTAATGGTACTTGCTTTACATCGTCATTGCTACAGGATCCAAAAAAAGTTGCGATGCATAATCCAAATACTAATTGTTTGATTTTCATTATATTAAAATTTAAAGTTAAAATTAAGGTTAAAATTTCTACCCGGCATTGGACGAACCAAAACACTTTGATAGTTTTCGTTGAGTAAATTATTGATTTGAAATCCAATTTTTAAAGTTTTTTCAGTTCCAATTCGAAAATCAATTCCAGCATTGGAAACTTTATAATTTTTTAAACTATTTTCATTATCTGATGATGTGAATACTTTACCATTGAACAAAAATTGATAAAATAGTCCGATTTTTTTGAAACAATATGAACTTGAAAAGGTGGCTTTATGCAACGGTACATAAATTAATTGCAAGTTTTCATTTTCATCTTTAGAAACCGTATAACCATAATTTAGATTTAAAACTATATGATGATTTTTATATTTTTTGTCAAAATTAAAATTGGTTTCAATTCCTTTTGAAGTAACATTTTTTATATTTTTTGGAGTCCAAATTCCCGAACTGTTTGGCGACCATTGAATCATATCGGTCAATTTAATTTGATATGCGGTAATTGAAAAATTACAAGAATTATAACTAATTTCATTTCCAATTTCAACTTGAAACGAACTTTCGGGTTTTAAGTTAGAATTTCCTAATCCTTGCCAATACAAATCATTAAATGTTGGAACTCGATAATTTCGTGAAACATTCGCCTTAATTTTATAAAAAGTATAAGGTGCATAATTTGTTCCAAAAGAAAATAAAATTGGGCTTTGATAATTGGAAGTAGTTTCTTTTCTAATTCCCAATTCATATAAAAAATTTACAAAAACTTGATGTTTTAAAAGCAACAGCCCCGAAAAAACCTTTCTTTTATTTTCTTCTATATCCGAACCATAACCTTTTGATTGTGTTAAATCGATAATCGAGTTTAAAGTTATTTTTGAATTTAATTTATAATTTATGTCGTATCTCAAGATGAAACTTTCCGATTTTCCAAATGAAAAGAGTTCAGAATTTTTATTCTCGAAATATTTGTAATTTTCATATAAAAAGGCAATTTTTAAAGTCGAAGTAAATTTATTTTGAAACGAAATCCATTCAACTAAATTTTTAGTAGTAAAATCTTGATAATTACTTTTAGAATCAGCAGCTAAAGTTCCAGATAAATTTCGGTTACTATCAAAAACTTGATTGTAGGTTTTTATAAAATTGAAATTATTCCATTTATAACCAAAATTAAAACTAAAACTGTTGTTGTAAAATTCACCGTTTTGATTTTTTAAATCATAATTCAAATACGGATAATCATTTTTGGAACTGTTGCGAGAAAAACTAAAATTGGAACTTAGTTTCTGGGTCGAAAATTGCATTTTATAGGTTAATCCATAGGTTGAAAAACTCCCAAAACTGGTTTGAATTTCGTTTTGAAACAAATTTTTAAAATTTAATTCATTGTTTAAATGCACGCTTCCGCCAATGGCACTGCTGCCGTAAATTACGCTTCCGCCACCGGAGCGAACAGCAATGTTTTCGAAATTTTTAGTTGAAATTAAATTAAAATCGGTTTGACCATTCAATTGTGAATTGATGTTAATTCCGTTCCATATTACTGCAGTTTGCTGTGCAGTAGTTCCACGAAATGAGGGCGATGAAACCATTCCTAACCCGTTTTCTTTAAAATAAATTAAGGAATTAAAATTTAAAAGTGATGTTAACGAAGCTTGGTTTTTATGTATTATGGAATCATTAATTTTTAAAACCGATTGCGAATTGGAGAATTTTTTTAATTGATTGTCCGATACAACAACGTTTTCTAAAATTGTAATAGAATCATTTTGCGCAAAAATAATTTGGCATACAAGCAACGTGAAAAAATAAAGTGTCTTTTTTATAGTCATAATTTCTGAATTCTTTTTCCCGAGAATTCGATATTAATTTAAATAAGGCAGGTCTCCTGGCTTGCGTCTTGTTGTTAGTCTTCCCATACTCAAAAGTACAGTGACATTGTAGATAACAACAAGCATAATAGCTTACAGTTGCGGGAACAGCTCAAGATTTGGGATTTATATTTTAAAACTTTATTTTCGAATAACCGAAAATTTCTAATTTAAAACTCGAAACGTACTTGATTCCCTTTTAATGTGATTTTTATTAAACAAAATCACAACCTTAATTACAATGCAAATGTATATTTAAAATTACGATAAACAATACTTAAGTTAATTATTATATACATTTGCAAAAAAACATCGTAAAATGAAGCACGTTTTTTACAAAATAAACTTATTTCTGTTGTTGATTATTTTTTTGGGATGTAAAAAAGATAGCGTTATTACAGTACCAAAAAGCACTACTTATAAAATAAATATTCGTTATGCAAAAGGTTTTTCAATAGAAAATTATAAAAGTTTTTCTATTTTAAAAGTTACTAATCCTTGGCCAAAAGCAACAAAATCATATACTTATATCCTTAAAAGTAAGAATACTATTGTTCCCGATTCATTAAAACAGTTTGTTGCTATTAATGTTCCTGTAAAATCAATAATTGTTACTTCAACAACCCATATTCCTTCGTTAGAAATGCTTGGTAAAGAGCAAACGTTAATTGGGTTTCCTAATTTAAATTATATTTCGTCCGAAAAAATTCGAACTTTAATTGATGTAAAAAAAATTAAAGATGTGGGTAATAACAACTCGTTAAATACCGAAGTTATTATTGATATGCAACCCGAATTGATTGTAGGTTATGGCATTGACAACAACAATCCAACCTTGGATAATTTGCAAAAAAATGGTTTAAAAGTATTGTTAAATGGAGATTGGAACGAACAAACCCCGCTGGGAAAAGCCGAATGGATTAAATTTTTTGGGGCAATTTATGATAAGCAAAATGAAGCCAATTTAATTTTTACAAAAATTGAAAAAGACTATTTAAAAACACTCGAAATTGCAAAAAAAGCTACTAGTAAACCTACTGTTTTATCGGGCGATTTGTATGAAGATAAATGGTATTTGCCGCAAGGCGAAAGTTGGGGTAGCCAATTGTTGACCCAAGCCAATTCAAATTATTTATGGTCAAATACTAAAGGAACTGGAAGTTTAAGTTTGTCATTTGAAAGTGTTTTTGAAAAAGCAAAAAACGCCGATTTTTGGATAACTTCGGGGCAATTTTCAACTTTAAAAGCAATGTCCGATAACAATTCTCATTATGCACAATTTAAGGCTTTTCAAACAAAGAATGTTTATTCATTTACAAATAAAAAAGGAAAAACTGGCGGTGTTTTATATTATGAATTGGCACCAAACCGACCAGATATTGTGATTAAGGACATAGTAAAGATTTTACATCCAGAATTATTAGTTGGATATGAACCTTACTTTTTTAAAAAATTGAAGTGAAATTTATAACGTTTAATGGTTTAGAAATTTAAAAAATGTTTAAAACAAAAAATACTATATTTTTTTTCCTGTTGGCGTTAACGTTGCTATTTTCATTAGTATTAAACATCTCATTGGGGCAAGTTTTGATTCCAATTAAGGAGGTTGTTAAAAGTGTTATTGGAAATCACGCAAGTAAAGAAACTTGGGAATATATTATATTAAATTTTAGGCTCCCAAAAGCAATAACAGCTATTTTAGTTGGTATAGGGCTTTCAATTTCGGGACTTTTAATGCAAACATTGTTTCGTAACCCAATGGCCGGACCTTATGTTTTAGGTTTGAGTTCGGGTTCCAGTTTAGGCGTAGCATTTATAATTTTAGGAACCGGATTTTTACCCTCTTTTTTAACCGAAATTTTAGTGTCACCTTACGCAATTATTTTGGCTTCTTGTACTGGGAGTTTTTTGGTTTTACTATCAGTTTTATTTGCCTCCCAACGTTTACGAGATACAATGACCATTTTAATTTTAGGGTTAATGTTTAGCAGTTTTACTGGGGCAATTGTGTCGGTTTTAACTTATTTTAGTTCGGCCGAACAATTGCAAAAATTTAATTTTTGGAGTTTAGGAAGCCTAGGAAATATGTCTTTTGAAAATATATTAATTTTAGCAATTTGTATTTTTATTGGGCTATTTTTAAGTTTAATTTCTATAAAATCATTAGATGGATTGCTTTTAGGCGAAAATTATGCTAAAAGTTTGGGGTTAAACATTAAAAAAACAAGATACATAATAATTTTCGCAACTAGTATTCTTGCAGGTAGTATTACAGCATTTGCTGGTCCAATTGCTTTTGTTGGTTTAGCAGTTCCGCACTTAGCTAAACTACTTTTTCAAACCAGCAATCATAAAATTTTGTTTTGGGCAACACTTTTAATTGGAGCTATTTTAATGCTTACTTGCGATACTATTTCACAAATGCCAGGTTTCAACTTTACCTTGCCCATTAATGCAATTACGTCAATTATTGGCGCACCAATTGTAATTTGGCTTTTAATTAAAAAGAAGAATTTAACTTAGAAAAAAGTAAATGTCAAGTAAAAAAAATATTCTTTCTGTAACCGATTTATCTATTGGATATTTTTCAAAAAAGGAAACAATTTGTATTGCTCAAAATGTAAATTTAAACCTGAGCGAAGGAAAATTAATTGCATTAATTGGAGCGAACGGAATAGGAAAATCAACTTTATTACGCACTTTAATAGGTATTCAAAAACCGCTTTCGGGAACAATAATTTTGAATGAAAAAGAAATTCAAACATATAGTGCGTTATCGTTAGCACAAAATTTGAGTTTAGTTTTAACCGAAAAATTGCCACCTAGTAATTTAACCGTTTTTGAATTGATTGCTTTGGGTAGACAACCATATACAAATTGGATTGGCAAGCTATCAAATGAAGATTTACAAAAAATAAATCAATCCATTAAACAAACTCAAATAGAACATTTAATTACAAAAAAACATTTTGAAATTAGCGATGGGCAATTACAAAAGGTACTCGTTGCAAGAGCATTAGCGCAAGATACTCCATTAATCGTTCTAGACGAACCAACAACACATTTGGATTTATTGCACAAAGTATCCTTAATTAAACTGTTGAAAAAATTGTCCTTTCAAAAAAATAAATGCATTTTATTTTCAACCCACGAAATTGATTTGGTCATTCAACTTGCTGATGAAATAATTGTAATGTCCGAAAATTTTATTATTCAAGATGAACCTTGTAATTTAATTTCTAAAGGAGTTTTCAACTTGCTTTTTAAAGATGAAAATATTATTTTTGATAGTGAAAAAGGAAAGTTTGTTGTGAGTTAAACGTTTTAAAAATACTTCGCAAATTCATTTAAACTAAGGATGAAAATTATCACTTTAAACTACAACGCAAGTTGCCTTTTCGCTTCGCCAACAACAAATGCTACCGAATTGGCAATATTAAAACTTCGAATCAATTTTGACATCGGGATTGTTAAATGATTTTCAAATTTTGCTAAAAAATCTTGACTCAAACCAACGCTTTCTTTACCAAAAACTAGCCAATCACCATCTTTAAACTCGGTTTCATAAATTGATTTTTCGGCGTGTGAACTCATTAAAAAAACTCTTGATTTGTTTGGGATAATAGCTATCCATTCATCAACATTTTGATATTCTGTAACATCCAAATACACCCAATAATCCAATCCTGAACGTTTTAAATTTTTATCGTTAATTACAAATCCAAACGGGTGAATTAAATGCAATTTACTTTCGGTTCCAACGCACAAGCGACCTATATTTCCTGTATTGTTGGGTATTTCGGGTTCTACTAAAACTATATTGAGCATTATATTTTAATTAAATTTAAATTATCAATTTCCAAAACTTCTCCTGGCTGTAAATTATTCAAATGTATGTTTCCAATTCGAACTCTAACCAAACGCAAGGTAGGAAAACCAACTGCCGAAGTCATTTTTCTAACTTGTCGAAATTTACCTTCGTTTATAGTAATTGAAAGCCAAGAAGTTGGTCCGTGTCGCTCGTCACGAATTTTTTTTGCCCGTTCAGGAAATTGTGGACTGTCAATTAAAATTTGGGCATTGCATTTTTTGGTCAAATATTTTTTTCCATTAAAACCTATTAAAACGCCGTTTTTAATTGTATCAATTGCTTCTTGATTTATAATTCCGTCAACTTGAACGTAATATTCTTTTTCAATTTTTTTACTTCTCACAATTTCACTCATCATTCCATCAGTCGTTAACAAAAGTAATCCTTCCGAATCTTCGTCTAAACGTCCAATTGCCATAGTGTTTTTTGGAAAATTATTCAATTCACCTAACAATTTTTTGGGTCGTTTTAACTCGTAAACAAATTGTGATAAATAACCGTATGGTTTAAAAATTATAAAATGGAAGTGCATTAAATTAAAAATAATTATCAAATTTACATTTTATATTTAGTATTCAATCAAAAAAAACGACTTAAATTTATATCTTTACACAACTAATATTTTTATTTTGGAAAACACATTACCGCTATTTTTCACTTTTGTAATTAGCATTTTAATTGGATTGTTAATTGGAAAATTGCTTTTTACAAGCAAACTAAAATTGGAAAACACACTATTAATCGAAAAAATAAATAGTTTAAATTTACAATTAACGCAACAAAAAGAGCAAGCTAGTTTAGATAAAGATGCTTG
>JAYUFJ010000002.1:0-7600 GCA_043738775.1 Flavobacterium sp.
GTTGGAATGGTTTTGGGAAATACAACTTTAATAGACGCCGTTTTAAAAGTGAAAAGCAATATAGACAGCGGCATGTTTTACGGAATTCAAAAAGGCGCAATTGCTGCTTTGAAACTTGGAAAAGAATGGTTTGAAATTCAAAATCAAATTTACTCCAAACGTAGAAATTTAATTTTTGAATTGGCAACAAAATTGAATTGTACCTTTGATAAAAAATCTGTCGGATTATTTGTTTGGGCAAAATTACCTACAAACATACTATCTGCCGAAGCATTTATTGATAAATTATTATACGAAAAACATATATTTTTAACTCCAGGTACTATTTTTGGAAGCAATGGTGAAGGCTATATTAGGTTTTCATTGTGCACTACTGAAGAAAAAATTAAAGAGGCAATAAGACGTTTATAAAATTAGAAATAAAATAAAAATGAAAATCACACAAGAAAACAAACAATGGTTAACCGATTTTAAATTAACCCATCCGTTAGTAATTGCGGGGCCTTGCAGTGCAGAGACTGAAGAACAAGTATTAAAAATTGCTCACGAATTAAAAAATTCTGATGTTTCTATTTTTAGAGCAGGAATTTGGAAACCTCGTACGCGACCAGGCGGATTTGAAGGCGTGGGCGCAATTGGATTAAAATGGCTTCAAAAAGCTAAAGCCGAAACGGGGTTATTAATGGCAACCGAAGTAGCCACAGCAGCTCACGTTAAATTGGCACTAGAACACAATATTGATGTTTTATGGATAGGCGCAAGAACCACCGTAAACCCATTCGCAGTGCAAGAAGTTGCCGATGCTTTGGCAGGAACAGATAAAATAGTTTTGATTAAAAACCCAGTAAATCCCGATTTATCTTTATGGATTGGAGGCGTTGAGCGTTTGTATAATGCTGGAATTAAAAAATTAGGCGTAATCCATCGTGGTTTTTCTACTTACGAAAAAACAAAATACCGAAACATTCCAGAATGGCAAATTGCAATTGAATTACAGAGTAAATTTCCTGATTTGGTTTTAATTTGTGATCCTTCGCACATTACCGGTCGCCGAGATATGATTCAAGAAGTATCGCAGCAAGCCCTTGATTTAAATTATGATGGATTAATAATTGAAAGCCATATAGACCCCGAAAATGCTTGGAGTGATGCAGCACAACAAGTTACTCCAACGGTTTTAAAACAAATTTTCGAAGATTTAAAAGTGAAAAAACCTACAACCGAAGAAGCCGATTACAATACAGAAATGATAAAACTTCGGGCCAATATTGATATTGCCGATGCCAAACTACTAGAGGTTTTAGGCAACCGAATGAAAGTTTCGGAACAAATTGGTGCCTTAAAAAAATCAAAAAACGTAGCGGTTTTACAAAACAAACGTTGGAACGAAATTTTAGGACGAATGATTTTAGATGGAGAAGAGAAAGGATTGAGTGAAGAATTTATCTTGAAAATTTTCAAGGCAATTCATCAAGAAAGTATCTTTCATCAAGAAAAAATTATAAATAGTTAATTGTTAAGGTGTTAAATAAAAAACTTATTAACAAAATAATTTTATATTAAAATAAATTATAATTTTGCACTCGAAAAAAATATATACATCTTGAAAAAAACTCTTGCTACTTTATTATTTGCTTTTGTATTAAGTTTGAATTTAAACGCTCAATGCAATAAAAGCAATTCAAAAAATGATATTCAAAAAATCACTAAACTTGAACCAGAAACTATTGTTAAAGAAATTGGTGAAATAGACGAAAAATCATATACACTAATTTTAACTGGAATATCAAATTATTTTTTAAAAGTAGTAGATTTAAATGAAAAAAAGGTGTTACTGACTATTCCTATTGAAGTTTCAGAAAAAAATAGTAAAAATGTTGAATTTGAAGACATTATAATTATCCAAAATAAATTATATGTTCTAGAAAATGTTTTTTCTGAGCTAAACAACACCAATTCTCTGGTAAGCATTGAACTTTCAAAAGAAGGTCGTTTTATTAAAAATTAAAGCAATTAATCACATACTATCTTTTAAAAGCCGTTTATTGTTTTAAACGGTTTTTTTGTTTAAAAAATCGTAAACTCGTAAAAACTAAAATTGTAAATTTGCACAAATTTTAAATTAAAAAATGACAGGAATCGTATACAAATCTACAGGAAGTTGGTACACCGTAAAATCAAGCGATGGCGATTTTATGGATTGTCGTATTAAAGGAAAATTCCGAATTAGCGGTATAAAAAGTACAAATCCAATTGCTGTTGGAGACGTTGTTGATTACGATATTGACGAAAATTCGGATGCTCGAACTGGCACGATAAACAAAATCCATACCCGAAAAAATTATATTGTTCGAAAATCGGTTAATTTATCGCATCAAATGCATATTATTGCTTCCAATATAGATCAAGTTTTTTTATTGATTACCATTAATAATCCGCCAACAACTTTCAATTTTATTGATCGATTTTTGGTTACTGCCGAAGCCTATGCTATTGAAACAGTATTAATTTTTAACAAAATTGACACTTTTGACGAAGAAACTTTAAACAACCAGTTGTATATGCACTATGTTTACACCCAAATAGGTTATAAATGTATGCAAACTTCGGCAATTGAAATGAAAGGAATTGACAACTTAAAAACAATGATGATTGGTAAAGTAAGTATGTTTTCTGGTCACTCTGGCGTCGGGAAATCGACTTTAGTAAATGCTTTAGAACCCAGTTTGGATTTAAAAACAAAAACAATTTCTGAACAAAGTATGCAAGGCCAACATACCACAACTTTTGCCGAAATGTATGATTTATCTTTTGGAGCAAAAATAATCGACACTCCAGGAATTAAAGGTTTCGGTATTGTAGATATGGAAAAAAAAGAGATTTCGGGATATTTTCCGGAGTTTTTTAAACTAAAAGACCAATGTAAATTCAATAATTGTTTGCATAAAGACGAACCACATTGCGCCATAAAAAAAGCATTAGAAGAAGATAAAATTTCGTGGACACGATACAATTCTTACCTAAAAATTTTAGAGGGCGACGACGAACATTATCGAGTAGATAGTTTTGACGAAGATAGAAAAGCCAGTGATGAAACAAGAAAATAATTGTGAATTATGAATTCAAAAATTCTTTCACAATTTACAATTAAAAACGAATTATGGCTGAGAATATTATAAAAACCAAATCATTTAGTTTTGCATTACGAGTTGTTAAATTGTATCAATTTTTGAGTACAGAAAAGAAAGAATTTGTTTTGAGTAAACAATTATTACGAAGTGGAACTGCAATTGGAGCACTTGTTAGAGAATCGGAACATGCAGAAAGTACTGCTGATTTTATTCATAAACCTCGCAATTGCTCAAAAAGAAGCAAATGAAAGTGATTATTGGCTGGAATTATTATTTCAATCAGATTATTTGAATCTTTCTCAATTTCAATCTTTGAATTCTGATATTGTTGAAATCAATAAAATAGTGCTTCAATAATTATTTCAACCAAAAAAAACCAGAAAAAATAATTGTGAATTATAATTCACAATTCATAATTAATAATTAATAATTCACAATTGTTTTGAAAATCGTATTACAAAGAGTTTCTCAGTCATCAGTAACAATTGACCATAAAATTGTTGCCGAAATCCAAAAAGGTTTACTCGTCCTTATCGGAATAGAAGATGCAGACAATCAAGAAGATATCGATTGGCTGGTTTCTAAAATTGTTAATCTTCGAATATTTGCAGATGAAAATGACATTATGAACCTTTCGGTAAAAGATATTGATGGCGAAATAATTGTAGTTTCGCAATTCACATTACACGCATTGACCAAAAAAGGAAATCGACCAAGTTATATTAAAGCATCGAAACCCGAAATTGCAATTCCAATCTATGAAAATTTTGTTAAAAAATTGCGATTCGAATTTGGTAAAAAAATTCAAACAGGCGTTTTTGGTGCCAATATGAAAGTTTTGTTGGTAAACGATGGACCGGTAACGATTGTTATTGATTCGAAAAACAAGGAATAGTTTAAGATTTTTTTTACATTTGCAAAAAAAATTCACCGAAATGAAGTTAATTCTAAACTGTTTATTTATTTTCTTTTTTTTTAATACTTCACTTGCTCAAACAATAGATTATTCTATTTTAAGCGTCCCATCTAATTTAAAAGAAAATGCCAATAGTGTTATTTTAAATCAGCAGATTAATATTCAAATTATTTCTCAAAGTAAAGTTGTAGTAAAGAAAAGCAAAACGATTTTAGTATATAACGAATTTGGACTCACAAACATTGATGCAACCGAGTTTTATGATAAATCAATTCAAATTAATAAGTTTGAAGCAAGTTTATATACCTCTTTTGGAGAAAAAATAAAGCAATTTAAAGACAAAGATTTTAGCGATAGGAGTGCAGCAGATGGGTTTTCTATCTATAATGACAATCGGTTTAAATCACTTATTTTTACACCAATAGAATATCCATTTATTATTGTTTTTAATTGTGAAACTCAAAGTTCAAATACGGCATTTATTCCCGCTTGGACTCCAATTGATGATTTGTTCGAAAGTGTTTTGAAATCTGGAATTACTGTTTCTTTTCCAGAAAAATTGGGGTTTAAATACAAGGAGTTTAATTTTGATGATAAAAAAATTGTTAAAACCGAAACTAAAAATAACATTTCTTTTTCTGTAGAAAATATCCCAGCTTACAAGCGTGAAGAATATGCTCCAAGTTTTCAAAAGTTAGTTCCGAAAGTACTCTTTGGATTAGAAAAATTTAGTCTTGAAGGCATAGAAGGAATTGCGAAAAATTGGGAAGATTTTGGTCTTTGGGTAAATAATAACTTACTTCAAGGATTAGATGAAATTCCTGTGGAGACACAGGTAAAAATCAAAACTTTGGTTGCCTCCGAAACGGATCCTGTTATAAAAGCAAAAACAATATACAAATATGTTCAAGATAAGGTTAGATATGTGAGCATTCAAATGGGGATTGGCGGTTGGAAACCAATGCCAGCAAAAGATGTAGACAGATTGGGTTATGGAGATTGTAAAGCACTATCTAATTACACAAAATCCTTGTTGAAAATTGTTGGGGTAGATTCATATTACACTATAATTTTCGCTGGAGAAAACAAAAAAGATATTGATGCTGATTTTGTTTCTATGCAAGGCAATCATGCAATTTTAACTTTGCCAATCAATGATAAACTTTGTTTTTTAGAATGTACAAGTCAAACAAACCCTTTTGGTTTTGAAGGAGATTTTACTGATGACAGAAATGCTTTGATTATAAAATCCGATAAAGGCGAAATTGTTCGTACAGATGAATATAATGAAAAAGTGAGTTGTCAGGTTTCTAATGGAAACTATTCAATTGATGAAATAGGAACAGTTCAAGGAAAAATTTCAATTTCTTCAAGAGGAATTCAGTTCAAAAATGTTTTCGATTTAAATAAAAAATCGCCAACAGAGATCTCTAATTATTACAAAAATAGATTCATAAATATCAATAATCTAAAAATTGTAAATTCAAATTTTAATTTGAATAATGAAAAAGTTGAATTCATAGAAAATTTGGAGTTACAAGCAAAAGATTATGCAGAAATCAATGGTAAAAAAATATTTTTTGCTCCAAATGTTTTTAATAAAAACACAAAGATTCCGCAACGTTATCGAAGCAGAATAAATCCACTTGAAATTCAAAGAGGTTTTATAGATTCTGATGAAATAGAAATTTCTTTACCAATTGGTTTTTCTTTAGAGGGAAAACCAGATAATTTTGAATTAATTACCAAATTTGGAGAATACAAAACAGAATATATTGTTTTGAATGCAAATAAAATAAAATATAAACGTAGTTTTCTTTTAAAAAAAGGGTTTTACGATAAATCAGAATACGAAAATTATAGAAAATTTAGAGAGCAAGTTGCTCAAAACGATAATTCAAAAATAGTAATCACAAAAAATTAAAAATGAAAAAAAATTTATACTTCTTATTACTTACAATTTTATCCATTAACTTATCTCAAGCGCAAAAATTTGAACTAGGCAAGGTTTCAGTTGCTGAACTTCAAGAAAAAACGCACCCAAAAGATACATCTGCAGTTGCAGCAGTTTTGTATAATGTTGGAAAAACGTATTTTGAATATCGACAAGACGATGGTTTTACAATGACAACTGAAGTCACAGCCCGCATCAAAATTTATAAAAAAGAGGGTTATAAATGGGCAAATAAAGAAGTTCAGTTTTATGTTGGAAACGCACCCGAAGAGTCTGTGTCGTTTTCAAAAGCAGTGACTTACAATTTGGTAAATGGAGTTATCGAAAAAACAAAACTCAAGAGCGAAGGAGAATTTGTTGAGAAAACAAATAAATATTATTCTACTAGAAAAATCACAATGCCAAATGTTAAAGTTGGTTGTGTGATTGAATATAAATATGAATTAAAATCAAAATATGAACAAAAATTTCGTGATTGGGATTTTCAATTAGAAATTCCAGTAAATCATTCGGAATATATCACAGAAATTCCAGAATATTTTTTCTATAATGCATACTGAAAAGGATCTTTAATGCCATTAGAAACAAAAAATGTACTCAACAGGAGCATAACATTAACAAACAAGGAATTAGTTTATACTGGGCAAGTCAGATATGAAAAATCTAGCGAGACAATAAATTATGTTGACAACCAAACAAAGTATCTTTTAGAAAATATTCCAGCAATCAAAGACGAAGTCTATGTAAATAACATCGAAAATTATAGTTCAACAATAAAACACGAACTTTCAGCAACTAAATTCCCAAACAGTCTTTACAAGCCAATATCTCAAACTTGGGAAAACGTAGTTCAAACAATTTATGAATCTGATGAGTTTGGTGGAGAATTAAACAAATCTAATTATTTCGAAGACGATCTAAAAACTATTCTTACTGGTCTGAAAACTCAAGAAGAAAAAATTGGAATGATCTTTGGTTATGTCCAATCACGAATGAATTGGAATGATTACAATGGTTATAAATGTAACGATGGAGTTAAAAAAGCATATAAAGACAAAAAAGGGAATATTGCAGAAATAAACCTAATGCTTGTGGCAATGTTACGATTTGCAGACATTAAATCTAATCCCGTTTTGTTGAGTACAAGAAGTAATGGAATTCCGATTTATCCGTCTATTACTGGTTTTAATTATGTTGTTGCAGCGGTTGAATTAGAAAACGGAATACTACTTCTTGATGCATCAAATAAAAATACAACACCAAATATTTTACCAATGAAAGCATTAAATTGGATTGGAAAAATCATCAGAAAAGATAAAAGTTCAGACGATGTAGATCTAATCCCAAAACAAAAATCAAGTTCGGTTGTGAATTTCTTTACAAATATAAATATTGATGGCTCAATTGATGGAAAACTTCAAGAACAATACTTTGATTATAATGCTTTGTATTTTAGAGAAAAATATAGAAATATTTCAAAAGAAAGCTATCTAGAAAAATTAGAAAAAAAATATAATAACATTGAAGTTAGTGATTATAAAGTCGAAAATCAATCAGAACTTTCAAAACCAATTATCGAGACCTATAGTTTAAAAAGAA
>JAYUFJ010000003.1:0-7596 GCA_043738775.1 Flavobacterium sp.
TATCTGGGCTAGGGCATTTAAACTTAAAAAAATCTATTCTAAAAACAAAAATTTTAGTACTAAAAACACTATTTTTGCAAAACAACACAACAAAAATGTATAAATTTTTAATTCGCCCAATACTTTTTTGGTTTGACCCCGAAAAAGTACATTATTTCACCTTTACTTTAATCCGAAATATATCTAAAATACCTGGTTTTACTACACTTTTTAAATCTTTGTATTTAGTAAACGACAAGCGTTTAGAAACCGAAGTTTTCGGACTCAAATTTCCAAATCCGGTTGGGCTAGCAGCAGGTTTTGATAAAGACGCTAAACTATACAAAGAACTATCCAATTTTGGTTTTGGCTTTATCGAAATTGGAACATTAACACCAATTGCACAAAATGGGAATCAAAAAAAACGCTTGTTTCGACTAAAAAAAGATAAAGCAATTATCAACCGAATGGGTTTTAATAATGGCGGAGTTCAAGCAGCTATTGTACGCTTGAAAAAAAATTCAACTATTTTAATTGGCGGAAATATTGGTAAAAATAAGGTAACAGCCAACGAAAATGCAACTCAAGATTACGAAATTTGTTTTGAAGCCTTATTTAATTATGTTGATTATTTTGTAGTAAATGTATCATCACCCAACACGCCAAATCTTCGTGAACTACAAGATAAAAAACCACTAACAACGCTTTTAAGTACATTGCAAATTTCAAATTTAAAAAAACAAAATCCAAAGCCAATACTTTTAAAAATTGCTCCCGATTTAACCAACTCGCAACTTTTAGATATTATTGACATTGTAAACGACACCAAAATTGCTGGCGTGATTGCTACTAACACCACAATTTCTCGCGAAGGTTTACAATCAAAAAATAAAACCGAAATGGGTGGATTGTCCGGTAAACCGCTAACCAATCGTTCAACCGAAGTGATTCGTTTTTTATCTAAAAACAGCAACAAATCATTCCCAATTATTGGCGTTGGTGGTATTCATTCGGCTCAAGATGCTCTAGAAAAATTAGAAGCTGGAGCAAGTTTAATTCAATTATACACTGGTTTTATATACGAAGGTCCAAAATTAGTTAAACAAATAAACCAAGCAATATTGAAAACTTTGTAACTTTGAACTTTTACAATTTTTAATCTTTTGAATAAATCAGTTAAAATTATCGAATGCCCACGTGATGCAATGCAAGGTATAAAAACTTTCATTCCAACCGAACGTAAAGTTGCTTATATTCAGGCACTTTTGCGAGTAGGTTTTGACACTATTGATTTCGGAAGTTTTGTTTCGCCCAAGGCAATTCCGCAAATGGTAGATACAGCACAAGTTTTAGCACAACTTGATTTAACGCAAACCAAAAGTAAATTACTTGCTATAATTGCCAATACACAAGGTGCAGAATTAGCATCGCAACACGTTGATATTCAATATTTAGGATTTCCTTTTTCTATTTCCGAAAATTTTCAAATGCGCAATACGCACAAAACTATTGCCGAAAGTTTAATTACGCTGGATGAAATTTTTAATATTGCCGATAAATCGAATAAAGAAGTTGTAACTTATATTTCTATGGGATTTGGCAACCCTTACGGTGACCCTTGGAATGTTGAAATTGTAGGTGAATGGACAGAAAAATTATCTAAAATGGGAGCAAAAATTTTGTCTCTTTCAGATACTGTTGGAAGTTCAACTCCAGAAGTTATCTCGTATTTATTTGATAATTTGATTTCGAAATATCCAAAAATTGAATTTGGTGCCCATTTACACACTACTCCCGACAAATGGTTTGAAAAAATTGATGCTGCTTATCAATCAGGTTGTCGTCGTTTTGATGGCGCTATTCAAGGTTTTGGCGGTTGCCCAATGGCCAAAGATGATTTAACAGGCAATATGCCAACCGAAAAAATGTTGTCGTACTTTACGCAACAAAAATCCGAAACGCATACTAGCCCAATGAGTTTTGAAAGTGCTTACAATGTGGCTTCACGATTGTTTGGCGAGTTTCATTAAAAATGATTTATTAGCAATCCGAGAAGCATTGCAATGCCAAAACTTAGCATTGTACCTATTAACACATATTCTGTTTTTACGGTATCGGCATCTTTATATCTTAAAATTGACTTTGCTGCAATTAAAAACCCAATCACTTCTAATTTGCCAATAATTACAAAAGTTAAAACCAAAATTCGTTCTAGTATACCTATTAATTTTCCAGCATTTGCCAATTCTAAATTTGGGTTTGAAATACTTTGTATTTTTGCAATAACTAAGGTTTCTCGAATAAAAATATTAGTTGGTTTTAAACAAATCAAATAGCCTAAAAAAAGTAATAAATAATGGTTTGAAATTGGTTTTGAGATGACTAAATGTGAATTAAAATACTTTTTAAACAACCAAATGTATAACAATATTACAACCAAGTTTAAAAATTGTGTTACCAAAAAGGTATACTTATTAGTTTTAAATTGTTTTTGTAAACCACCAATTAACAAATGTGTAATTGTAATTCCAATAGCACAAAAAACAAAATTTATATCAAAAGAGAGTATCCACGAAAGTATAAAAGTGATTAATGCGTGTTTAAAAATAAACTTGCTTTTAAAACCATTCTCAATTTTATCTCTTAACTGCTCGCTATTCTGAAAAAAATAACTAGTAAAAACATATGCAATTACTTGTAGAATTATCAATTGATTTATCATAACTTACTGGTTTTTAATAACTAACTTAAAATAATTTATTGATTTTTCAATTGCATTCCAGCCCAAACTTGTTGAGTGTTTATTAACCGATGGTTGCTTTACACCTAATTTATCTGCAATTTCATCTTCGTTTAACCCCATTAGTTTATAAAACAAAACTTCACATTGTTTTGCAGTGGCATTACCAATTAAAACATCAATTAAACCCAATTGTGCGTTAATATTTGCATTAAGAATTTCATTATCCGATATAAAAAATAAGGTATTTTTAATTACAATTCGTTCTCGGTTATAAGTTGTTCGTTCTTCACTTATTTTTCGTCCCGAAAAGTAAATTGCTTCACCATCTATAATTCCACTTGCTTTATCGTACCGACTTAATTCGCCATATCCCATTGCTATTCGAATACCGTGGTTTTTAAACGATTTGAACCTATTGGTTTTTTCTTCATCATTAATTGCAATTGCTTTTACAAAACTTTTTATAGCCAACAAAATAGTCAAGCCTTCTTCTGGATTTTCGATAACCATTTCTAAATAATCGCCTTTAATTATTCGTCCGAAGATTGAAAAATGTGTTTCAATTAATACAAGTAGTTCTTCTAATCCCTTTTCTAAAATATTTTTTTCATCGTTACTTAAACTTGTAGAAGCAATGATATCAGCCGATAATACTATTTTTTTATCCATAATTGTTAAAAATAACTTTACAAATATATAGCCTTTTTTGGTTATAAAACTACTTTATAGCCTTTTTCGACTATAAAACCACTTTATAGCCTTTAAAGGTTATAAAATTACTTTATAGTTTTTTTCGACTATAAAACTATTTTATAGCTCAAAAAGGCTATAAAATAAAAATGTATAATTTCTAACTTTTCATTATCTTTGCTTGCAATTTAACTACAAATTGCAATGAAAGCACATACTTCAAAAATCATCGGCGAAGGACTTACATACGATGATGTACTTTTAATACCCAATTATTCCGAAGTTTTACCGCGCGATGTAAACATTCAATCTAAATTTTCTCGAAACATTACCTTAAATGTTCCTATCGTTTCGGCCGCTATGGATACTGTTACCGAAAGTGCAATGGCAATTGCTATGGCGCAAGAAGGTGGCATTGGAGTTCTACACAAAAATATGACAATTGCCCAACAAGCAGCAAAAGTTAAAAAAGTAAAACGTGCCGAATCTGGAATGATTATCGATCCTGTAACATTACCATTGACTTCAAATGTTGGTGATGCCAAGCAAGTTATGAAAGAATATGGTATTGGTGGTATTCCTATTGTTGATAATAATGGAACTTTAAAAGGCATAGTAACCAACCGAGATTTGCGTTTTGAAAAAGATAATTCGAGAACTATTTTGGAAGTTATGACAACCCAAAACTTAGTAACAGCTGCAAAAGGAACAACTTTACAAGAAGCTGAAGGCATTTTGCAACAAAATAAAATTGAAAAATTACCAGTAGTAGATGCCGATTTTAAACTTATCGGATTGATTACTTTTAGAGACATAACCAAGTTGACTCAAAAACCAATTGCGAATAAAGATAATTTTGGTCGCTTACGAGTTGCTGCTGCAATTGGAGTTACTGCAGATGCCTTAGAACGCACAACAGCCCTTGTAAACGCTGGGGTTGACGCAGTAGTTATTGATACCGCTCACGGACATACGCAAGGAGTTGTTACTGTTTTAAAACAAATAAAAGCCAGTTTTCCAAATTTGGATGTGGTAGTTGGAAATATTGCAACGCCTGAAGCCGCTTTGTATTTGGTTGAAAATGGTGCAGATGCAGTAAAGGTTGGCATAGGACCTGGATCTATTTGTACTACTCGGGTAGTTGCTGGAGTTGGTTTTCCACAATTTTCAGCAGTTTTAGAAGTGGCAGCTGCTATAAAAGGCTCTGGAGTTCCTGTAATCGCAGATGGTGGAATTCGTTACACAGGCGACATTCCAAAAGCAATTGCCGCTGGTGCCGATTGCATAATGCTTGGTTCAATGCTGGCAGGAACAAAAGAAAGTCCTGGTGAAACAATAATTTTTGAAGGGCGAAAATTCAAATCCTACAGAGGAATGGGTTCTATAGAAGCAATGGCTGAAGGCTCAAAAGACCGCTATTTTCAAGATGTTGAGGATGATGTGAAAAAATTAGTTCCCGAAGGAATTGTTGGCCGTGTGCCTTATAAAGGTGAACTTAACGAAAGTATGCAACAATTTATTGGCGGACTTCGAGCAGGAATGGGTTATTGTGGTGCTAAAGATATTCCGACTTTACAAGAAACAGGGCGTTTTGTTAGAATTACAGCTTCTGGAATTGGTGAAAGTCATCCACATAATGTTACAATTACTAAAGAAGCTCCAAATTATTCTAGGTAATTTCAATTTAATAATTTAAAATAGGGATGAATTTGAAAACTCATCCCTTTTTATGTATCTAAATTACGTATAAGTGAAAAAGCTAATGCTTTGTTAGCCGCTACTTATTCATTCTAGTTATAAAAACAATTAAAAAGGGCGTTAGTATTTTTTTACTAACGCCTTTTTTTTTGTTAAAATTATTTAAATGCCTACAAAATTACTTGGAGTAATAACCAACAATTCTTCTTTTATTGCATTTGAAACTTCAAGAGTAGCAATAAAACCATGAATTGCTTTTTTATCAATAATTGTATTTGTTCTTGTTAATCCTTTTAAAGCCTCGTATGGATTTGGATAACCCTCTCTTCGAAGAATTGTTTGAATTGCCTCGGCAACCACAGCCCAGTTTTTATCAAGATCTTCTATAAATTTTGGTTCGTTTAAAAGTAATTTGTTTAATCCTTTTAAAGTGGCTTCAAAAGCAATTAATGTATGACCTATTGGTACTCCAATATTTCTTAAAACTGTACTGTCGGTTAAATCACGTTGCAATCTTGACAAAGGCAACTTTGCAGATAAGTGTTCAAAAATAGCGTTTGCAATTCCTAAATTCCCTTCAGAGTTTTCGAAATCAATAGGATTTACTTTATGAGGCATGGCCGACGAACCAATTTCACCTTCTTTTATTTTTTGTTTAAAATAATCCATCGAAACATAAGTCCAAACATCTCTGTCTAAATCGATTATGATAGTATTTATTCTTTTTAAAGCATCAAAAAAAGCTGCAAAATGATCGTAATGTTCTATTTGAGTTGTTGGAAATGAATGTTGCAATCCTAAAGTGTTTTCGACGAAAGTTGTGCCAAATTTTTTCCAATCAATATTTGGGTAAGCTACGTTATGAGCATTAAAATTTCCTGTTGCTCCGCCAAATTTTGCTGCAAATGGAATATTAAAAAGCAAGCGCATTTGTTCTTCTAATCGTTCAACAAAAACCAAAAATTCTTTACCCAATCGGGTAGGGGAAGCCGGTTGTCCATGAGTTCTGGCCAACATCGGAATATTTTTCCACTCCATTGCTAACTCTTTTAACTTAGCAATTAAAGAAATTAATGAAGGTAAATATACTTTTTCAAAAGCCTCTTTTGTTGATAACGGAATAGCTGTATTATTAATATCTTGAGAAGTCAACCCAAAGTGAATGAACTCTTTATATTTTGATAATCCTAATGCTTCAAATTTTTCTTTAATAAAATATTCAACCGCTTTAACATCGTGATTGGTAATTTTTTCAGTTTCTTTTATCCAAATTGCATCATCGGTACTAAAATTTGTATAAATAGATCTTAGTCCAATTATTTTTGAAACTTCAATGTTTGAAAGTTGAGGTAAGGGCAAATTACATAACGAAATAAAATATTCGATTTCCACCAAAACTCGATATTTTATAAGAGCTTCTTCCGAAAAGAAAGGTGATAAAAAATGAGTTTTATTTCTATATCGACCATCAATTGGTGATACGGCACTTAATTCGGTTAAAACAGACATAACTTTAATTTTTGCAAATATAATGAATTACCGATTGTTCAAATTATAAATAAGTTGACTTTTATTTAAAAATTTATTCTTTTAATTTGGTCATTACGTTTTTTTTAAATAAAAAATGTAGCATAATTTAATTTCCACTTATTAATTGCATATCCGAACTCAAAAAGTGAGTTTTAAAAGAAGGACTATTTAACACTATGAACAAATACTTAAAATTGTTCATAAATTATTTAAACTTGAACCTTTTTTAAAGTAAATTTACACTTCAAAAAAACGCATATATTTTTTTAAAATGAAAGAAATAAAATGGCAAACTGCCAAAGAATTCCAAGACATAACATATAAAAAATGTAACGGTGTAGCCCGAATAGCATTCAACCGACCAGATGTTCGTAATGCTTTTCGACCAAAAACTACTGCCGAATTGTACCAAGCCTTTTATGATGCTCAAGAAGATACTTCAATTGGTGTTGTTTTACTTTCTGCCGAAGGACCTTCTAGTAAAGATGGAATCTATTCGTTCTGTTCTGGTGGCGATCAAAATGCTCGCGGACACCAAGGCTATGTGGGAGATGATGGACAACATCGATTAAATATTTTAGAAGTACAACGATTAATTCGATTTATGCCCAAGGTAGTAATAGCTGTAGTTCCTGGCTGGGCTGTTGGTGGTGGTCATAGTCTTCACGTAGTTTGCGATTTAACGCTTGCTAGTAAAGAACACGCTATTTTTAAACAAACCGATGCCGATGTAACCAGTTTTGATGGCGGATATGGCTCGGCATATTTAGCCAAAATGGTAGGACAAAAAAAGGCTCGTGAAATTTTTTTTTTAGGGCGCAATTATTCCGCTCAAGAAGCCTTAGATATGGGAATGGTAAACGCCGTAATTCCTCACAATGAACTTGAAAACACTGCATTTGAATGGGCACAAGAAATTTTAGCCAAATCGCCAATGGCGATAAAAATGTTAAAAT
>JAYUFJ010000004.1:0-2738 GCA_043738775.1 Flavobacterium sp.
CTGGTGAAAGTGCAAGAAAATTTATAGATTTATTAAAATAGAACACATTGTCTTTTTTACATCAAATAAAATCAACTATGAAACTCAAAATATGTGGAATGAAACACCCCGAAAATATACTTGAAGTAAGCAAATTACTTCCAGATTATATGGGTTTTATTTTTTGGAAAAAATCAATGCGCTATTTTGATGGAACAATTCCAAAAATTCCAAAATCAATAAAAAAAGTAGGTGTTTTTGTAAATGAAGATTTTGAATATATTTTAGAAAAAATACAAAAATATGATTTACAAGCCATTCAATTACACGGAAATGAATCGCCAGAATTTTGTAAAAAATTGAATTTAAAAACTAAAAATAGTATACAAGCTCCTATTGAAATAATCAAGGTATTTTCGGTTAGTCACGATTTCGATTTTGAAATTTTAAAAAAGTACGAATCCACATGCGATTATTACCTATTTGACACCAAAGGGAAATTACCAGGTGGAAATGGAGCTACTTTTAATTGGCATTTATTAGAAAAATACAACTCGAAAAAACCATTTTTTCTAAGCGGAGGAATAGGACTAGAGGAGATAAAACAATTAAAAAATTTTGATTTATCAATTTTTGCTATTGATGTAAATAGTAAATTTGAAATTGAACCAGGATTAAAAAAAATTGAATTATTGAAAAGTATAATCAACAACCTTTAACTTTTAAATTTTTAAACATTAAATAAAATGAGTTACAACACCAACGAACAAGGCTACTACGGACAATTTGGTGGAGCCTACATACCAGAAATGCTTTATCCAAATATTGAAAACTTGCGTCAAAATTATCTAAAAATAACTGCAGAGCCCTCTTTTCAAAAAGAGTTCGATGAATTATTGAAAGATTATGTAGGTCGTCCAACGCCACTTTATTTTGCCCAGCGGTTGTCAAATGAATACAATACTAAAATTTATTTAAAACGTGAAGATTTGTGTCATACTGGTGCACACAAAGTTAATAATACAATTGGCCAAATTTTAGTAGCAAAAAGACTGAACAAAAAACGTATCATTGCCGAAACGGGTGCAGGACAGCACGGTGTTGCAACAGCAACTGTAGCCGCGTTAATGGGCTTAGAATGCATTATTTATATGGGTGAAATCGATATTAAACGCCAAGCCCCAAATGTAGCAAGAATGAAAATGCTTGGAGCCGAAGTTCGACCCGCAACATCAGGATCAAAAACCTTAAAAGATGCAACAAATGAAGCAATGCGCGACTGGATAAACAATCCGACCGACACTTATTATATAATAGGTTCTGTAGTTGGACCGCATCCATATCCAGATATGGTAGCACGTTTTCAAGCCGTAATTTCAAAAGAAATTAAAGCACAATTACTCGAAAAAGAAGGTCGAGAAAACCCCGATTACGTAATAGCTTGCGTTGGTGGCGGAAGCAACGCAGCTGGAACTTTTTATCATTTTTTAGACGAAAAAGAGGTCAATTTAATAGCCGTTGAAGCCGCAGGAAAAGGAATTTATTCTGGCGAAAGTGCTGCAACATCTGCTCTTGGAAAAATTGGAATTATTCACGGAAGCAAAACATTGTTAATGCAATCGCCCGATGGTCAAATTACCGAACCTTATTCTATTTCTGCGGGTTTAGATTATCCTGGAGTTGGACCAATGCACGCTAATTTATTCGAAACAAAGCGAGCACAATTTATAGCAATTACCGATGAAAATGCTATGAATTGGGGCATAAAATTATCTAAAACCGAGGGCATTATTCCTGCTATTGAAACCGCACACGCATTTGCAGTTCTCGACGAAATGAAGTTCAAACCAAATGATATTGTAGTAATCAACCTATCGGGTCGTGGTGACAAAGATTTGAACACTTATATTGATTATTTTAAATTATAAAATAATAAATCGAAAATAATTATGAACAGAATACTATCAAAATTACAAGAAAATAAAAAACTGCTATCTATTTATTTTTCAGCAGGATTTCCAGCCCTAAACGATACAGTAAAAATTATTCAAGACCTAGAAAAAAGCGGTGTTGATATGATTGAAATTGGATTGCCCTTTTCCGATCCTTTGGCCGACGGACCAATAATTCAACAAAGTTCAACACAAGCTCTAAAAAACGGAATGACAACCTATTTGCTTTTCGAGCAAATTAAAAACATTAGGAAAACTGTAAAAATTCCATTAATAATTATGGGATATTTTAACCCAATATATCAATATGGAGTTGAAAATTTTTTAAAAAAATGTCAAGAAATTGGAATCGATGGATTAATTATTCCAGATTTACCAGCCAGCGTTTACATAAACGAATACAAAAGTTTATTTGAACAATACCAAGTAATTAATGTATTTTTAATTACTCCACAAACCCCCGATGAGCGCATTCGATATATTGATAGCGTTTCAGATGGATTTATTTATATGGTTTCTTCGGCAGCAGTTACAGGAAGTTCGACTGGATTTGGCGAAGTACAACATCAATATTTTAAACGGATTAGCGATTTAAATTTGAAAAACCCACAAATTGTTGGTTTTGGTATTAGTGATAAAACAAGTTTTCAGCAAGCAACAAAATTTGCAAAAGGAGCAATAATTGGCTCTGCTTTTATTAAAAATTTATCGAAAAATGGGATTGATTCCATTTCAGAATTTGTATCGGTATTTAAATAATTTTTTAATTTAAAACATATTTATTTACCACAAAAAATATAAAAGTAC
>JAYUFJ010000005.1:0-7586 GCA_043738775.1 Flavobacterium sp.
ATATAACCAATACTATTTTTAACTTTTTCGGTTTCGGTGGCAATATCAAAACCCGCTACTGTAGCTTTGCCCGAAGTTGGTTTAAGCAAACCACAAAGCATTCGCATTGCAGTTGTTTTCCCTGCGCCGTTTGCACCTAAAAAGCCAAATATTTCACCTTTTCCCACTTGAAAACTAATTTCGTTAGTGGCAGTAAAATCTCCAAATTTCTTGGTCAGTTTATCGACATTTACAACTATTTCCATTAGTTTGTTTTTTGCATTAAATAAATAAATGTATCTTCAACAGTTGGGCTGGTTTTACGCACTTCAACTTCTAAAATGTTGTTTTCTGATAAATAGTTTTCGATACTTTTTTCATTTATCAAATTATCGGTAGAAGCCCAATGAATGTATTCGCCAAAAGCATAACAATAATTGGATTTTTCCCATTTTCGTAAAGTATTTATCAAAATGAATTTGTTAGTTGCTTTGACTTTATATAAATCGAGCGGAAATGATTCGGCAATATTTTTTGGTTTATCAATGCTCATTATTTCGCCATTTTGAATTAGTGCAATCCGTTCGCATAAACTCGCTTCGTCCATATATGGCGTGGCGACAAAAATGGTAATGCCTTGATTTTTAATTGTATTGAGCATTTGCCAAAACTCTTTTCGAGAAACGGCATCGACTCCTGTTGTAGGTTCGTCGAGAATTAAAATTTGTGGTTTGTGAATCAAGGCACAACACAAAGCCAGTTTTTGTTTCATTCCGCCCGATAAATCGCCTGCTTTTCTATCTTTGAAAGGTTCTATTTGCGTGTAAATATCTTTGATTAAATCGTAATTTTCTTCGAGCGTTGTTCCAAATGCAGTTGCAAAAAAAGTAAGGTTTTCTTTGATGCTTAAATCTTGATACAACGAAAATTTCCATCGCATATATCCAATAATTTCACGCACTTCTGTTATGTTTTTAGTTACATCAAAATCGTTCAGAATGGCTTTTCCTATATCGGGTTTCAATAAAGTAACAAGAATTTTAAACAAAGTTGTTTTGCCTGCTCCGTCTGGTCCAATTAGACCAAAAAGTTCTCCTTTTTTTATTTCTAAATTGATGTTTTTTAAAGCAGTAACCTCTCCAAAACTTTTAGAAATATTTTCGATTTTAATAGTTGAATTTTCCAAATTATGTGAATTTAAAAATTTAATTATTTCTTATTTAAAACCACTTCGGCTGGCATTCCCATTTTTAGACTTCCATCGTTTAATACTTCAATTTTTACAGCATATACAAAATTTACTCTGTCTTTTTTGGTTTGAATAATTTTTGGTGTAAATTCTGATTTTGAACTTATCCAAGTAATTACGCCTTTGTATTCTTTATAACTATCGTCTTTGGCATCAATTCTAACAATAACTTTTTGGTTTATTTTAATGTCGCCCAACTGTTCTCCGGAAAAATATGCACGCAAAATCATTTTCGATAAATTTGCAATTTTGTATAACGGTTTTCCATAATTCACAACTTCGTTTGGCTCAACATATTTCGCAGTTACAGTGCCTTTAAACGGATTTACAATCTTGGCTTGTGCTATTTGAATATTAATTTGTTTAATTTGTTCATCAATGCTCAATGCTTCGTTTCCAATACTATTCGATTGAATGTTGAGGTTTGCACTCGAAGCATTCAATTGACTTTGTTGCACATTAATTTGATTTTTGATGTTATCGATTTGAGCCTCAATATCGTCTAATTGTTTTGGAGTTGCTGCACCATCTTTAAGCAAATTTGAGGTTCTTTTTCTTTCTTTTTCGAGTGTTTTGAGTTGTGATTGTGAAGTAGCGATTTGATTTCTAAAAACTGATACTTGACTATTTATGTTTGGTTTTTTGCTAATTGCTGTTTTTCTATTAGATAAAAGTATCATTTTTTGTTGGTGTAACAAGGTTGTATCTATACTTGCAATCATACTATTTGCTTCGATTTCTTGACCTTCTTCGATTGTAATTGCATTTAATTTTCCGTTGGTTTCCGATGAAACTATGGTTTCTATTGTTTCAAAATTACCGTAAGCATCGGCTTCATTTTTGTCTTTACAACCCAAAATAGTTGTTGCAATAAGTAGTGTGAGTGTTATTTTTTTCATTGGATTAAATTTTAGTTTCCTGTTAAAAGTTTGATGTCGTATTGGTTATTTATTTTTTGAATTTGATGAATTACAAGCGATTGTAAGGCTTGTTTTTCGGCATTTTTTTCTATTAAATAATTTGTTGCTGTTGTGATGCCATTATCCAATTCTGAAGCAGAAACCTTGCTGATTTTGATTCTTAAATCGACAATATTTTGGTCTTTTTCGATGAGTTCATTTAATTTTGAAATTTCATTAGCAAAACTTGTTTTTTGAGATTTCAAATTCATTTCCAAAACACTTTTTTGCACCTCAATTGCTTCTTTATTGAATTGGCTGATTTTTTTGTTTTTTCCATTTTTAAAGAAACTAGAAATATCCCAATTTATTTTCGCACCAACAATATAATAGGTCTTAAACTCGTTGCTTAATTGATTCAAAGCAGGTCTCCCGTAACCACCTTGTCCAAACAAACTGGCTTTTGGCAAAAGACTTGATGTTGATAATTGATAGTTTTTATCTATGGATTCTTTTTGGAGTTCGTAGGATTTAAACTCTCTTCTTTTCCCAAAATCAGATGCAATTAAAGTATATTCATTTGGCGTTTTTAAATTAGCGTTTTCACTAATAGATAATCCAGAAAACAACGCAATAATTTCTAATGCTGTTTTTTTTGCCGATTTAATTTCTATAATTTTCTGATCTATTTTTAATAATTCGACTTTCAAAATATCCACTTGACTTTGTTTTACAGAACCATATTTTACGCCCGATTCTTGCACCTTTATACGTGATTTTAATTCGTTTTGAGTGGTTTCCCAAATAATTATATTTTCTTGAGCAATCAAAGCATTGAAAAAATATTTTTGGGTTTGTTGTATAACATTCCGAATTTCGATGTCAACTTTTGAATCACTAATTTGTGCCGAAAGATTTTGTAAATCGGTTTTTATTTTTGAAACGCCACCATCATAGATCGTTTGATTGATGTCTAAAAAAGCTTTGTATTGGTCTTTGCTCAAAGGATCAACCGAGAATCCTTGAATAGGAATATTGATAACTGTTACATCGGATTGATAAGTGGCTTGACCGTTGACACTAATTTGAGGCAACCAAGCCGTTTTGGTTAATTGATTTGAAATTGAATTGATTTCTTTTTCTATGTTTTTCTGTTGCAACAAAGGATAATTTTTATTGACTTCGGCAAGACAATTATCCAATTCTAGTTGTTGTGCATTGGCAGTATGCAAAGCAAAAAGTGCAATGATTAAGGTGGGCAATTTTTTCATATTTTTCATTTAATTATAAACACACTTGTTTGACGATTACGTCAGTTTTATTTCAAAAAAAACAACAATTTGTTTTAAATTTTTAATTACTAAACAACAATGTTGTTTGACAATAATGTCAGTTTTGTTTCAAAAAAAAGGATTATGGTTTAATCCCCTTTAGCAAAAATCGTGTAATTTCTTTCTTACGATCTTCCATCAATTCTTTGAATTGTTTATCATTTGCATTGCTAATTAACATTACCATTGGTTTTGCCAAAATGGGGAAAGCACATAAAGCTTCGATATGAATAAAAATTTGTAACGGATCAATATCTATTATATTTCCTTTTTTTATTTCATCTTGAACGTGATTTAAAAAAGGGTTAATGTTTGGATGTTGTCCATCTAGCACTTTTTCAATAAACGTAGTTCCGAGATTATTCATTTCTTTTAATAAAAAAAGAGGCAAAAAAGGATTTTTAACGCCAGTATCAATAAAATTATTTACATAAGCTTCAATCTTTTGCTCAAAAGGCAAATCGCCATTTAAAATTTTGAGTACATTTGGCAAAACTTGACCCACAATTGTTTTGGCAATCTTCACGTATAGTAAATCTTTAGATCTGAAATAATAATTTAAAACCGTACGTTTAATTCCAGCATCGTCAGCAATATCTTGCATTTTGGTACTTTCAAAACCTTTAGCAACGAATACATTAAATGCAGCAACTAAAATTTGTTCTTCTACGGTTTCTTCATTTTTAGACATTTTTCTAACTTGACTTTAAAGTTTGACGCAAATGTCAGACATTATTTTTGATTTACAAAATGTTTTGGTATTTTATTTATATCTGGAACAAAATTTTGAAACTTAATCCTCAAAATTTTCATATCCTCGCTCACTTTTTTATCTAAAACTTTTGCATAGTGTTGCGTAGTTCTCAAGCTTTTGTGTCATAGCATTTTGCTCACGCTTTCTATTGGAACGTCATTTGTAAGCGTTACAGTTGTTGCAAAAGTATGTCGGGCAATGTGAAATGTAATTTCTTTTGAAATATCACATAAATCGTACACTTCTTTTAGATAACCATTCATTTTTTGATTGGTTAAAATTGGCAAAACGCTATCTTCATTTAAACATCTTGGATAATCAGAATATTTTTGGATGATTTCTTCTGCCATTGGCAGAACTGGAATTTTTAACTTGGTATCTGTTTTCTGGCGGTTTTTGAAAATCCATTTTTCACCATCGATGCCAATTGCGATATGGTCTTTCTTTAAACCTTTAACATCAACGTGATTTTTGCTTTCATAGTGGTAACCTTTTAATTAGTATTCAATTTAATTTTCTAATTGATAACAAACAAGATGTACATATTTTGAACAAGCATTGAACTGGTTGTTAGTACGACTGTTTGCAAGGATTGAATAGATTTAGCGAGACCCTAAATTGTAAAATTTTCATGGTCTCGATTTTGTCCCTTTCCAATTAAGATTGAATGAATAATTTGATTGTAAGGAAAAAGAAAAAACCCTTTAAATTATGCGATTTAAAGGGTTTTGAAACTAATTGTAGTAATACTTGTGGGCGATGAGGGGTTCGAACCCCCGACCCCCTCGGTGTAAACGAGGTGCTCTGAACCAGCTGAGCTAATCGCCCTATCTATTTAATAGGATTGCAAATATAAGGCTCTTTTTTATATTTACAAACATTATCGTTAAAAATATAATTATTTTATAAAATTTCGGCAACTACAAAATTACTTCCGCCTACAAATATAAAATCATTTGAATTTGCTAATTGTAAAGCATTTTGGTAAGCATCTAAAACACTATTATATACATCTCCAATTAAACTAAATTTAGTGGCGCTTTTGTAAAGTAATTCTACATCTAGGCCACGTTGAACATTGGGTTTACAAAAATAATATTTTGCATTTTTTGGAAATAAAGGCAAAATAGTTTCTAAATTTTTATCATTTACAACGCCTAAAACGATGTGTAAAATTTCAAATTTCTCTTTTAATATTTGATTTAATACTACTCTCAATCCGTGAGCGTTGTGTGCCGTATCACAAATTACTTTCGGATTTAATAATAATTGTTGCCAGCGCCCTTGCAAGTTTGTGTTTTTTATTACATTCCAAAATCCAGTTTTAACATTTTCTTCTACTATTTTAAAATCATTTTGAGACTGAATTATTTTAATAGCTTGCAGCACAGTTTTTTTATTGGCTTCTTGATAATCGCCAAGCAATTGTGAAGGATAAGTTTCGGAAATTAATTCTGAAGCAAAGTAAATTTTCGAATTTGTTTCTATGGCTTTTGATAAAAAAACAGGCTTTGAATCAGTATCATATTCTCCTATAATGACAGGAATATTTGGTTTAATAATTCCCGATTTTTCTAAGGCTATTTTTTCAATTGTATTACCTAGAATATTGGTATGATCCAAGCCAATATTTGTAATTACCGAAATTAATGGTAAAATTACGTTGGTTGAATCAAGTCGACCGCCCAATCCAACTTCTATAATATTAATATCTGTTTTTTGATTTTCAAAATATTCAAATGCCAAACCAACAGTCATTTCAAAAAAGCTTAATTCATTCAAGTCTAAAAAAGATTTGTTTTCTTTTATAAAATCACATACAAATTCTTCAGAAATGTCAATTCCATTAATTTTTATTCGTTCTCGAAAATCCTTTAAATGAGGCGAAGTAAAAAGTCCAACTTTATAACCCGCTTCTTGAAAAATTGAGGCTAAAAAATGACTTGTTGAACCTTTTCCGTTAGTTCCTGCAACGTGAATATATTTTAATTTTTTTTCAGGGTTTTTTAAATGATTTAATAATAAAATTGTATTGGTCAAATCTTCTTTATAGGCCGAAACTCCTTGAAATTGATAAACAGGTAATTTGGTAAACATCCAATTTAAAGTTTCTTGATAATTCATTTTTAAAAAATTGTGAGGTTTGGTAAAATAAATTTCACTTTTTTTAGTTTAACTAAGTAAAGAATTTATCTTTATAATAAAATTTTAAAATTAGTACAAAAATAGCAATTTATATGACTTCATTATCTATAGTATTACAATCCGACTCTTTGATAAAAACAACAACTGGACTTTTATTAGAAAAAACGGCTACAACCAATGAAATTTCGGTATTACAATTTTTACTTAAAGGTGGTTTTTTTTTAATTCCGATTGGAATTTTACTTTTTTATACTTTTTATCTCATTTTTGAACGTTATTTATTTATTCATAAAACTGCGAAAATTGATGCAAGTTTAATGCGTGATATTAAAGATCAATTGAATAATAGTAATTTAGACATGGCAAAGTCATTAGCAGAAAGAACTAATACAGCATCTGGAAGGATAGTAAAAGAAGGAGTTTTGAGTATTGGAAGACCTATTTCTGAAATTGAGTCGAATATGGAACGAGCTGCCAATATTGAAATTGGCGAAATGGAAAAAAATTTAGGACAATTGGGTCTTATTGCTGGAATTGCACCAACATTGGGTTTTATTGGAACTATTGGTGGCGTAATTAAGATATTTTATAGTATTTCCGTAACCGAAAATATTAGTATTGGAAACATTTCGGGCGGTTTATATGAAAAAATGATTAGTAGTGGTTCTGGTTTAATTGTTGGAATTGTTGCCTACTCAGCATATCATTTATTTAATGGAAAAATTGATTCTTTTGCATTAACAATTCAAAAACAAATTTTAGAGTTTAGTAACTTAATTCAACGACCTAATGCCGATAAAAAGAAATAAACGCTTTCACGCCGAGGTTGCTACATCATCTTTAAGCGACATTATGTTTTTTTTACTTTTGTTTTTTCTAATTATTTCAACATTAGCAAATCCGAATGTAATTAAAATGACTTTGCCTAAAGCAAGTTCAAACGAAAAAACCAATAAACAATTAATAAGTTTGTCGGTTACCGAAGACAAAAAATTTTATTTGGATAAACAAGAAGTTACTTTTGAAAATTTAGAAACTACACTTATTTCAAAACTAGATAAAACCAAAGACCAAACTGTTGTTGTTCGAATTCCTTTTAATTTACAAGTGCAAGATTTGGTTAATGTATTGCAAATTGGTGTAAAAAACAACTTAAAATTTGTTATTGCAACAAGTCCACGATAAAAAAGTTAACTATATTTTATAAACAATAGCATTAACATTCATAC
>JAYUFJ010000006.1:0-2732 GCA_043738775.1 Flavobacterium sp.
GTTGCGGCTTGATTTTTTACTGTCCAATACGGTTGCCAAAGCGTTCCTGCTGGAATTATTTGATGTGGTCCTCCGTCCATAATTGCTGGTAAATGTGAACCGTGCCAATGGATGGTACTGCTTTCGTTAAGGTTGTTAGTTACATCCATGTGCACGATATCGCCTTTATCCATAATTAAAGTTGGTCCCCAAAAAGTGTTTGCGCTATTTGTTCCAGTATCAATGGCGCCAGTTACTGTTGCATTAATCAAAGTTGATGATGTTGCACTAGTTGTTACAGGAAATTGCTTGATGGCTTCGTGAAGATTCAATGTAAAAGTTTTTCCGTTTGTGCCAGAAACACCATAATACGCATCAGGAATGTTTAACGCAGTATATTGCGAAAATCCAGCATTTACCAGTAGTAATAATGCGAAAAGTTGGAGTAGATTAATAATTTTCTTCATGTTGTATTGATTTTTGATATTGAAGTTGATTTTTGAAATTTACCTTCTCATCGGTTGATTGTCGGGTCTAAAATAATCTCGAATTTCTAGTACTAAATCTTCAAATTTATCGAGTTGTTCTTCATTGCAAACGGCTTTTAATTTTTTTGCTTGTTCAAAATGTAATAATTCGATTTGATATTCGTTTTGAGAAACTTTTTTGGCAAGCTGAATTATTTTAGTTTCATCCGAATTTTTATTGAACATTTCTTGGTTCATTGCATCTTTATCTACTCGAATGATTTCTTTTAGAGCAGCTTGTTTTTCAAAATTTTGTTTTCTAATTTCATCAAATTGAACTACTTGTTTATCGGTTAAATTCAGTTCTTTTTTTAGAATTACAGAAACATCTTTATTTTTTTCATCTCTGGCGAATGGTTTATGTTCTCGTGGTGGTTTCATTTCTTTAAAAATAAAAAAACCAATCAGTACTATATTTAGAGTAACTAATATAATAATCGCCCTAATGAATATTTTATTTTGAGAAAAAACATCCATAGTCTAATTATTTGGAATGAATAATTGATCAGCGATTGTTTTGAAATTGCTGTTCCTTGAATCAACTGATTTTCTATCTTCTGTTTTTGAGGCATTCCAAAAAAATCCAATGTTTACCATTACTAACACTAACATAATCGCATTGAATTTTGCGACAGTATTGGATTTTGTCATTCTCGCTTTATTCAGTTTATTTTCAAAAGCTCCATCCCAATTTTCACTAGGAGTAATATTTTTTATCGAATCAAATTGTTTCATTATTGTATTCATATCTTCTGTTTTCATATTGGATATTCTTTTTAGACGATTATTAAATTGATATCTGGCAGTATTTTTTTATTTTTTAAAAATAATGCTTAAGTCTGAAGTAACTTTCTTTTTGGCGCGATAGATTAAACTCTCCACTGCAATACTTGTTGTTTTCATTATTTCGGAAATTTCTTGGTTGGTGAATCCATCTATTTTACTCAATGTAAATGCAATTCTTTGGTTGTCGGGCAATTGATTAAGTGCTTTGTTTATGGCTGAAATAGTATCAGAAGTTTCTAAATCAGCATCTGGTTGTTTTCCACCAGCTATCCAGTTGGCAACATCGTCTAAATGGAGTAGTTTGCCGAATGATGAAATTCGCTTTTTTCGGTTGCGTTTTTTTATTTCGTCAAGGCACTTGGTAACGGTAATTCGGTAAATCCAAGTTGAGATTTTGGATTCCCCTCTGAAGGATTGAATCGATAGATAGACTTCTACAAAAACATCCTGTGAGATATCTTCAGCGTCTTCTTTATCCAACAAAAAACGGTAGCAGGTATTAATAACGTTACTTTTATAGTGTAACATTAGTTCGTTAAAAGCGGTCTTGTCACCAGATTTTAACCGTTGTAACCATTGTATATCGGTCAAGTTTTAAAACAATGCCTTAGAGAAGTCAACTTATCTTTTTTTCAAATTTAGACGATATTTCAATTTGTTTCTGGTGAACAATTCATAATTTATTTTATTGTCTGTTTAAAAAAGGCTTATAGGCAAGCTAGCTGTAAGTAATTATTTAAAATTCCATACAAGGTTCATTAAAATTTAAGAACTTCAACTGTGACCCTTCGCCTATGCACTGTGCAGGCTCATTTTTTTTAGGAGCGTTGGGCGGCGGGGATCTATAATGCAATCATATGATTCAAAATAAACATACAACATTACAGCAAAGTATTCTCCATAAAATGAACGAAAATAGGACTGCAATCTTCAGCTCAAATTCCGAAATTTTGACCTAAATTAGACCATTAAAAAAATTACCAGTAATCTTGAAAAGAAAAAATAAAAACGATTATCGGAAAGCGCTCATAAGTAAGATGATTGTACAGCTTGAGCAGGGTGAGGTGACTTTCAATTCACTTAAAACTGCTTATCTATCCGCCGGAAGTGGTGATACAGTAATTTTACTACATGGTGGGGGTGCCGGCGCAGTAACTTGGTATCCCTCGATTGGTGCTATTTCAAAAAATTTTCATGTACTTGCGCCAGATATTGTAGGGTATGGAGAATCTGACAAACCAAATGCACCTTATACCCGCCCTTATTTCTCAAAATGGCTTAAAGACTTCTTAGTAGAAATGAAAATTTCTAAGGCTCATATCGTTGGATTATCTCAAGGTGGTGCTATAGCCTTGCAATTTACCCTAGATTACCCAGAGATGGTTGATAAACTTGTTTTAGTTGATGCTGCAGGCTTAGGAGCTAAAGTTTCTTTTCTTC
>JAYUFJ010000007.1:0-2720 GCA_043738775.1 Flavobacterium sp.
GTTGCGTCAGTTTTTGGATATAATACGCCAGCACCAATTCCTTCGGTTAAATTTATTTGAAATTTGTCAGAGTTAATTGATTTCATTATTCCAAATAAAGTAGCTACATCATCAAATCTTGAAAATTCGGTCATTACATAATTTAAACCGTTAGTGTGTTCAAATTTTAAAAAAGTACCATCAGTAAAATTTACTGGAGTGTTGTTATAATTTCCGTTGTAAACAGAACCAGGATCACCCGCGGGTAAATTAATAGTTCCAGTAACATTTGCAATTTGATCTTGACTAAAAACATATTTCATATGATCAACACCCACTACAATTGAATAATGGTCACTTATAAAATATCCCAAACGCAAATTAGTTTGCGGGATTGTCATTCTTAAAGGGTTAATATAATCTATATGCCAACCTTTTGGAACATCGTGAGCTTGAGCATCATTGACTGTAAAATCAAAATTATTACCTTTAAAGTGTATGTCGGAATTTGTAAAATAACCACGATTTCCTCCAAATGAAATGAAAATTTTACCTTTATTATGAGCAGTATACTTTTGTTGTACAGCTAAGTTTTGTGCGTTACTAATTTTTAAATTTAAAAGTAATAATGCGAAAATTGTAATTTTAAAAAGTGATTTCATTGTAAATATTAAAATTTATTTATAGTTTGACGAATGGCAACAAGTTTAGTCATTAACCCCTCAAAATAATCCAAATGAAGCATATTGGCGCCATCGCTTTTGGCATTGGCAGGGTCAAAATGTGTTTCAATAAACAACCCATCAACTCCAACTGCTATTCCAGCTTTGGCAATTGTTTCAATCATATCCGGTCTTCCGCCTGTTATTCCAACTGTTTGATTTGGTTGTTGTAAGGAATGGGTAACGTCTAAAACCGTGGTTGCATAATTTTGCATTGTTGGTATGCCACGAAAATCAACAATCATGTCTTGATAGCCAAACATTGATCCTCTATCGGTTGCCATTACGTTTTGATTATTACAATCCAGAATTTTTTGAACAGCGTGCTTCATACTTTCGGGACTCATAAATTGTCCTTTTTTTAAATTTACCGTTTTGCCAGTATTGGCTGATGCTACTAATAAATCGGTTTGGCGCACTAAAAAAGCAGGAATTTGCAAAACATCTACATATTCTGCCGCCATTGCAGCATCTTCATTGGTATGAATATCGGTAACAGTAGGCACTTTAAAGGTTTCTGAAACTTTGCGTAAAATTTTCAATGCTTTTTGATCGCCAATACCCGAAAAACTATCAATTCGGGATCGGTTTGCTTTTTTAAACGAACCTTTAAAAACTAGCGGAATTTGAAGTTTATCGGTAATTAAAACTAATTTTTCTGCAATTTTTAATGCCATTTCTTCACCTTCAATAGCACAAGGTCCGGCAAGTAAAAAAAAATTACCACTTTGTAGGTGTTTAATTTGAGGTATATTTTGTAAATTCATAAACGTTTTAAATTTAGTGCAAATATAAAAAAGAAAAACCTTTTAATTGTTGAAATAAAAGGTTTTAAGTTTTGTTTAGTTCTAAATTAAGAAAATTATTTTTTTTTGATAGAAAATCCATCAGGGCATAAAATTTTTCCTTTATCATATATGTTGAAATACAAATTTATTTTTTTATCTGTTCCTTCAAGTAATACTTGGTAAACATTAAGTAAACCAGCTCCCATAAAACTTCTTTTAGTTGGAAACGGGCAACAATCATCTGTTTTTTTATAAGTTAATTTTTCTCCATTTTCGCCTTGCAAAGCATTGAAATACAAATCAATATTTTTGGATGACATTGTTTCATTATCAAAACCAATATTTATCGGATAATCTTTGTTTATTCCATATTTTCCATCCAAACCTTTTTCGGTAATTAAAAATGCATTGTCTAGTATTAATGGTTTTGCTGCCGTATTATCAACGTTTTTTAAAGTAGATTTGGTACTTATACACGATTGTAAGCCAATGATTATTAATAAAACTAAATATTTTATATTTTTCATTTGATATTAATTAAATTATTTCGGCACTCAATCCTTGTTCTAAAAGTGCAATACATTGAGGTTTCAATTCGTCAAACGAACCTGTTTTTACCGTACATTTACCTTTATAATGTACTAATATTGCACATTGTTCGGCTTGCTCATCAGTATGGTTACAATATTTTATCAAACTTTTAATTACATGTTCAAACGTATTTACATCGTCGTTGTACAAAATAATTTCGTTGTTAATATCAACTTGTTCGGCAATTGAAATTTCTTCTTGGTTAAGGGTATTTGGATTCATTTCATAAAATTATTTGTACAAAAATAGTACATAAATTATTAATATTTTACATATTTCAATGCAGCCCAATTGTTACGTTCTAATTTTTTAACAAAAAACAAGCCTTTTTCTGTACAACTTTCTTCAATAACTTGAATGTCTTCATTATAAAAACCACTTAAAAGTAAAATTCCATTTTTATCTAGGCAATTTATATAAGTTTGCATATCGTTTAACAAAATATTGCGATTTATATTGGCTATAATTAAATCGTATTTTTTGTTCAATAGAAGGGAAGCATCGCCTTCAAAAACAGTAATATGGTTACAATTATTACGTTCTGCATTTTCAATAGAGTTCAAATAACACCAATTGTCAATATCGATAGCGTCAATTGGTTTTGCGCCTTTCATTTCGGCTAAAATGGCTAAAATGGCAG
>JAYUFJ010000008.1:0-7540 GCA_043738775.1 Flavobacterium sp.
AGCTGTTTGTAAATTGCATCGGCAATAATTTTATTTGAATGACCAAACGGATTAACCCACCAAGAGGAAATGGCATCGATGTATTGATTTCCATTTTCATCCCATAAAAAAACACCCTCCCCTTTTACAATTGCAGGAAAATTTGGCGCTGTTTTATGTTGCGTATAAGGATGCCAATTGTGTTGCTTGTCGCGTTCGGAAAGATTCATTTAAATCAAATTTAATATATTTTCTTGAAACAAATTTGCATAATAAGAAATTACATTTTGATCGAAATAAGGCTCGTTTTCAATTCGTCCTATCATTTTAACATTGGTTTTTGATAAAATAATTGACTCGGTTGCTTTGTTTTCATCACCCGAAAATATAATTCCTGCAATTGAAATTTTTTTGTTTTTTAATGCTTCAATTGTTAATAAAGTATGGTTGATGCTTCCTAAATAATGCCGAGAAACAAGGATTAATTTATAATCATTTTGGATTAAATCAATAACACAATCGGTTTCATTTAAAGGAACTAATATTCCTCCAGCACCCTCAATAACAATGTGGTTTGAAGTTAAGGGTTCAATTATTTTATCCAAATCAATTTTTACATTGTCCAAACTTGCTGCATAATGTGGACTTGCAGGAGTAGTCAATTTATAGGAACTTTCGTAATATTGCGATTTACTATTTTGCACTAGTTTTTTTACTTTTTCTGTATCTGAATTTTTCAAATCTCCTGCTTGAATAGGTTTCCAATAATCTGCTTGTAATGCCTCAACCACAATTGCAGAGGCAATGGTTTTTCCTACATCAGTAGAAATTCCTGTAACGAATAGTTTCATTTTATGAATTTTTAAATATCTATTGGATAAAACCCAAGAGAATTTTTATTTATTTGAAAAAAACAAAATTACTCAACAATTGCAAACAATCAAAAATTTCTTTTTCGGAATTAAAAGAATGCAAACAAATTCGCAGTCGCTCTTGACCTAATGGCACTGTTGGCGAAAGGATAGCTTTAACATCAAAACCATTTTTATGTATTTGTAAAGCGATATTTTTAACTTTTTCATTTCCTGGAAATATTGCTGATTGAATTGCCGAATAACTTCGAACAAAAAGTGGTTTTAAACTTAAAATATTTTTTTGCTGATTAAAATAATTTATATTACTTCGAAGTAGTTTATTTGAAATCAAATTTGAATTTAATTCTTTATAACTCAACAAAATTGTGGCAATTGAATGGGGCGAAAGACCTGTTGTATATATAAAACTTCGGGCAAAATTGATTAAATAATTTTTTAAATCGGTACTTCCTAAAATTGCAGCTCCGTGGCATCCTAGAGCTTTTCCGAAAGTAACAATTCGAGCAAAAACTTTATCTTGTAATTTTAAATGTTGAATAATTCCTTCGCCTTTTTCTCCAAAAACCCCTAATGAATGTGCTTCATCGATAACTAAATTACAATTGTATTTTTCACTTAATAAAACCATATTTTCAATTTCAGGAGTATCACCATCCATTGAAAAAACACTTTCTGTTACAATATAAATTTCAGATGATTTTGTTTTAAAACGTTTAATAAGTTTTTCTAAATCTTGTAAATCATTATGAACAAACTTGTACGATTTTGCATTACTCATTATAATTCCGTCACGGATAGAGGCGTGTGAAAGCTCGTCAAACAGTATAACATCATTTCGTTGCGGAACACAACTAAAAAAACCAATATTGGCATCATAACCTGAATTGAAAATTAAACTACTTTCTGTTTGATGAAACTTAGCTATGAAATTTTCCGCTTCAATATAAATTTTATGATTTCCAGACAACAGCCTAGAACCCGTTGCCCCATTTTGTTTAAAATTATTTTCTATTAAATAAAAATGCGATTTATCAAAAATAGTTTCAGATTTAGAAAACCCCAAATAGTCGTTTGACGAAAAATCAATTAAAGTGCTTTGTTGGGATAGTTTTCTTAAAGCGAAGTTATTATCACGAAGTTTTAATTTTGATTTTAAGTTTTCAGGAAAGTACATTTTGCAAATTTACTGTTTATTTGAATTTGGAAAAAAAAATTCTTCTTTTAAAATTAATTAAAAACAACTTATTTAATAAGCTCGAGCATTTTTGCCTTCATAGAAATTAATGAATGCTTTATTTACTACTCGATTTCCGCCTGGAGTAGGATAATCACCTGTAAAATACCAATCTCCCAAATTTTTTGGACAGGCAATATGTAAGTTTTCTACCGTTTGAAAAATGATTTTAACTTTCGCTTTTATTTCCGATGAAGTTAAAATTTCGGCAATTTTATCAGAGACTTCTTGTGGTTGAAAAGGTGCATAAATTTCGGTAACAAAATTTGCCACTTCGTTATCTTTTAAGTTTTCTTGTGATTTGCATTTGGCATAAACGTTGTCAACAATGTGAAATAAATTACGCTCTTTTAATAACGCCAATGCTGCTTGAAAAGCAACTAAACCTTCAAGTTTCGCCATATCTATTCCGTAACAATCCGGAAAACGAATTTGCGGCGCCGATGAAACTATGATTATACTTTTAGGTTTCAAGCGATCCATCATTTTAATTATACTCATTTTCAAAGTTGTACCTCGAACAATACTATCGTCAATAATTACCAAATTATCGGTAGGTTTTATTACGCCATAAGTTACATCGTAAACGTGGGCTACTAAATCATCTCTAGAAGAGTCTTCGGTGATAAAAGTTCGTAATTTGGCATCTTTAATAGCTACTTTTTCGGTTCTAATTTTTACCGAAAGTAATTCGTCAAGAGTTTGTGGAGTTAAACGAGAACGATTTTCGAGTATAAAATTCTTTTTTCTTTGGTTCAAAAAATCTTGTGCTTCTTCGACCATTCCGTAAAAAGATGTTTCTGCTGTATTTGGAATATAAGAGAAAACCGTATTATCGGTATCGTTTTCAATTGCATCTAAAACTGCTGGAAGTATAAGTTTTCCTAGTTTTTTTCGTTCTTGATAAATTTCGGCATCGCTTCCTCTAGAAAAATAAATTCGCTCAAATGAACAAGCTTTTTTAACTGTTGGTTCTAAAATATTTTCTTGAGTAAGCTGTCCGTTTTTTTTGATTATTAAAGCATTTCCAGGTTGCAATTCTTGAACTTTATCATAATCAACATTAAAAACGGTTTGAATTACTGGTCTTTCTGATGCAACTACTACAATTTCATCGTCTTCATAAAAATATGCGGGTCGAATTCCTGCCGGATCTCTAAAAACAAAAGCGTCTCCGTGACCAAATAGACCTGCCATTGCATAGCCACCATCCCAATCTTTTGAGGCTTTTTTAAGAATTTTTGCTATTTGTAATTTTTCGGCAATTATAGGCGAAGCTTCTCGTTTTGACAAGCCATTATTTTTACATTCTTGATACAAATCGGTTACTTCTACATCCAAAAAATGTCCTATTTTTTCCATAACAGTTACTGTATCGGCCATTTCTTTCGGATGTTGTCCAAGCTCAATCAAACTATTAAAAAGTTCGGTAACATTGGTCATATTGAAATTTCCGGCAACAATAAGGTTTCGATGCATCCAATTGTTTTGACGTAAAAATGGGTGTACACTTTCAATACTGTTTTTTCCAAAAGTTCCGTAGCGAACGTGACCTAAAAACAACTCGCCGATGTATGGAATATTTGCTTTTTGAGCCGCTACATCATTGGTATACTCGGGATGATTTGCCATTTCAAGATTAATTCGTTGGTTAATTTGAGCAAAAATATCTTGAATTGGTTGTGATTCGCAACTTCTTACACGGCTTATATAGCGTTCTCCTGCTTCAACATCTAGTTTTATTGATGCAAAACCTGCTCCGTCTTGACCACGGTTGTGCTGTTTTTCCATCAACAAATACATTTTTTGTATTCCGTAAAATGCTGAACCGTACTTGTTTTTATAAAACTCTAATGGTTTTTTTAATCGTAAAAGTGCAATTCCGCATTCGTGTTTAATAGCGTCACTCATGGTTTTATTTTAATCGAGTTGTAAAACAAAAAACGCCCCGATACTTCGAGGCGTAAATTTATGCTAATTCAATATCAAATTGTGTTAAGGCTTTAAATTGTTTCAAACGCTCTTGCACCTGTTGTTTTGTTAAGGTTACCATTCGTTCAGTACCAAATTTTTCTACACAAAACGAGGCTAAATTGGAGCCTTGAATAATAGCTGTTTTCATTGTATTGAATGAAACATCACCTTGTTGGGTTATAAATCCGGCAAAACCTCCGGCAAATGTATCTCCGGCTCCTGTTGGATCAAAAACATCCGCTAGTGGCAAAGCTGGAGCAAAAAACATTTCTTTTTCGTGAAAAATTAATGCGCCGTGCTCTCCTTTTTTTATTACAACATATTTTGGCCCCATTGTATGAATTTTATTTGCAGCTTTTACCAACGAATATTCACCAGATAATTGACGGGCTTCTTCATCATTAATGGTAATTACATCAACCCGTTTAATTACATCAAGTAATTCGGGTAAAGCACAATCCATCCAAAAATTCATAGTGTCTAAAACAACTAACTTTGGTTTGGTTTTCATTTGATTTAATACGCCCAATTGCACAATTGGATGCAAGTTCCCTAGCATTACAACATCGGCATTTTTAAAATTTTGAGGTACAACCGGATTAAAGTTGGCTAAAACATTTAATTCTGTTGCCAATGTATCGCGTGAGTTCATATCGTTATGATAACGTCCGCTCCAAAAGAAGGTTTTTCCGCCTTTTACGATTTCAATTCCTGAAATATCAATGTTTTTTGATGATAATAAATCTAAATCTTCTTGAGGAAAATCATCGCCAACTATCGAAACTATGGCAGATTGTAAATTAAAATTTGACGCCGATAGCCCAATATAAGTTCCTGCTCCGCCTAAAATTTTATCTGTTTTACCAAAAGGTGTTTCGATGGCGTCAAAAGCAACCGTGCCTACTATTAAAAGTTTATTCATTAAATTGTCATTACGAGATTTTGAACCAATCTCTAATTAAAATGCAAAGATACATTTTTAGTTTAAATTTTTAAAATTGTTTACCGTTTATAGTTGGATGCTTTTTTATACATTTGTAAATCAACTCAAAAACCATAAATATGGAAAATAAACTAGGCTTAGCCGAACGTAGAGCATTGAAAGAGTATCAAGACAATTATTATCCTAGCATTGAAGAGGCAATTAAAAAAGCTGCACATTTTGATGTCGAAATTGATGTGAAATGGGAGGAGATTGCAAAACCCGAGCAAGGACCTGTTTATAAAGAAGACGAATATTGGGGAACAACTATATTTAAACCATTAACAATGGCTTTAGAAGGAATTACGATTGACGCTATGGGAATTGATGCATTAAAATCTAATTTAAATCGAATTGTAATTATGCATAATCCAGAAACTGCTCCTGCATCTAATTATCCAAATGGATTGACTTTTGAAGATGGCGTTTTGAGTATAAACTTTACACCTTATTCCAACGCAGATGAATATGCAATGGCCGAGCGTGTTATAGCAATAAAACAATTGCTTGAAAGAAATATTTAACATCAAAAAATAGAGTGAAAAGCGTTCAAATTGAATGCTTTTTTTTTGTTATTAAAATATTTTTTAAGAAACAATCAACCGATTGGTTTTTTAATTACATTTGCAAAAAATTACACTCTTAAATCTCGGAAGAATACCAATGAATAATAACAGAAAAGTGCTCGTTTTCATCGTGTTAGTTACTTTTATTTATTTGTTATTATCGGTATTTTCAAATACTATAACTTTATATTATCCAAATTTTAAAAATGTTAATTTACTATCGGAAATTTGTTTAAAAAAGGTTCCTAAAAACAAAACAAATTTGGTAAATTCTCAAAAATTTGTTTCGGATACCTTTTTACACAAAGTATTTGAAAATTATTTAAAAAAAGGAACTATTGTTAGTTTCGATTCGGACACTTTAAATCCGAGTTTAAAAAAATTTAATGCAAAGTTGTTACAACTAGCTCATGGCGAAAAAGTAAAAATCAGAATTGCATGGTTTGGCGATAGTCAAATAGAGGGCGATTTAATTACAAAAGATGTTCGAGTATTGCTACAAAATTATTTCAATAAAAAATCTGGAGTCGGATTTGTTCCAATAACTTCAATTGCTGGCGATTTTCGACAAACTGCTAAAGTGGACACTTTTGGCGATTTACAAGCCGATAATTTTAAAAATATGAATGCCGAATCAAATTTGTTTCTTTCTGGATATTCTTATTTTAGTGACAATTTATCAATTAATTTTAAAGATAATGTAACAAAAGATGTACTTCAAAAAACTCAAAAATGGTTGCTTTATGGTAAAGGTGATTCAATAATTGTTTCAAAAAATGGTGATTCTACAAAATACCCAGCAAATAATTCTTTAAATAAAATTTTGTTATCCGATTCACCATCTAACCGACAAAAATTACGTGTATACACCAACCGAACGCCAATTTATGGTTTAAGTTCCGAACCTGATTACGGAATTGTTTTAGATAATTTTTCGTTCCGAGGTATTTCTGGCGATAATTTAAAAAAGATTTCTAATGCTATTCTTTACCAAACTAATACTACTCAAAGCTACGATTTAGTCATTTTTCAATACGGAGTCAACCTTTTATTTAAACCTAATGAAGTAAATTTTGATTACTATGAACGGATGATGAATCCAGTTTTAAACAAGTTTAAAACAAGTTTAAATAAAGCCGATTTTTTAATTTTTAGTTGCTCCGACAGGGCTTTTAAATACAACGGAAATTGGGAAACCGCAATTGGAATTGACTCGTTGGTAAAATTACAATCAAAACTGGCTTTTAAACACGATATGGCTTTTTATAATCTTTATCAATCCATTGGAGGCAAGGGAACTGTGGTTAAATGGGCAGATAGTACTTACCAATTGGCCAATAAAGATTATATTCATTTTAATAGTCGAGGCGCAACAAAAGTGGCCAATTTAATTTTTAAAGCTTTAATTCAAGATTACAAAAAAGCCGAAAAACAGGCCTCTAAAACTTTAAAAACAGTTTCTACACCAAATACCTAAAATTAATTATGGTTACCATTGATTGGGCTCGTTTACAGCAGCAATTTTTTTACGATGCCAAAAATCCGTTACTTTTTAACAGTGGTTTTTTTGTTTATTTTTTCTTTTTCTTTTTGGTAACCTATTATTTATTTAGAAAAAATAATTATCATCGAGCCGTTATTTTAACTTTGTTTTCGTTGTACTTTTTTTACAAAGCAAGCGGTTACTTTGTTGGTTTAGTGATCATAACTTCGATTTTTAATTACGGAATATCGAATTTAATTAATAGCTTAAAACGGCAATGGCTTAAAAAATTATTGCTCATTTTTAGTATTATTTTCAATTTAGGAGTTTTGTTTTACTTTAAATATTCCAATTTTGCAATACAATTGTTTAATGATTATACCATTTATAAATTTAATCTTTTGCATTTAATTTTACCTATCGGAATTTCGTTTTACACATTTGAAA
>JAYUFJ010000009.1:0-2717 GCA_043738775.1 Flavobacterium sp.
AAGCCAAACTCGGGGCTAACTTTAAATTTAGTTTACAATCCTGCAGGAGCCTTTTTACCACCTAATCAAACTGCACTCGAAAAAGAATTTAAAACCGCATTGAAAAAAGATTTCGACATCGAATTCAACAGTCTATTTGCTATAACAAACTTACCTGTAAGTCGTTATCTCGATTATTTAGTAGCCTCCGAAAACTACGAGGATTATATGTTAAAACTCATTGATTCCTTCAATCCGGTTGCTGCTACCGGTGTAATGTGTCGCAATACACTGTCAATAGGTTGGGACGGTTATATTTACGATTGCGACTTCAACCAAATGCTCGAACTTAAAGTATCCTGCAAAAATTCGCAACATTTATCAACCTATTCTCATACCGATTTACAAAGCCGAAAAATAATAGTTAACAACCATTGCTTCGGTTGCACTGCTGGGTCGGGCAGTAGTTGTGGCGGGGCAGTTGCTTAATTTTAATACTGAAAATTAGAAACACTACATTTGGTTAATTAATAAAAATTGTTCCCGCTTTACGCTATATCTTTGGCTAGAAAAAAAGCCAAAGGATACCGCTACAATCGGGGTTAAAATACCGACATTGTGATTATCATTAAAGAAAATAAAAAAATATGGAAAATTATTTAAACGCAACCGTCAATTTATACCGTGATGCAGCGCTTACGCCAGATGTAGGTTTATGCTGCACAACAACACCAATTTGGAAATTTCCTGGTCTCGAAATTCCCAAAATAATGCAAGAAATGAATTATGGCTGTGGCAGTACCATTTCGGCACAAGATTTAATAAACAATCCCAAAATACTTTACGTAGGCGTTGGAGGCGGAATGGAATTGTTACAATTTTCCTATTTCTCTCGCCAAAAAGGTGGTGTAATAGGTATTGATGTAGTCGATGAAATGCTCGAAGCATCACGCCAAAATTTCAAAATAGCTGAAATCGAAAACGACTGGTTTAAATCGGAATTTATAGAACTAAAAAAGGGCGATGCATTAAACTTACCTATCAATGATGAAAGCATTGATATTGCAGCGCAAAACTGCCTGTTTAATATTTTTAAAACCGACGATTTAAAAAAAGCACTTCAAGAAATGTATCGCGTTTTAAAACCTCACGGACGATTAGTAATGAGTGATCCTACTTGCGAGCAACCTATGAACGAAGCGCTTCGAAACGACGATCATTTGCGAGCGCTATGTTTAAGTGGTAGTATACCAATTGCCGACTATATTAAAGCATTAACCGATGTAGGTTTTGGAACTATCGAAATTCGTGGTCGTCGCCCTTACCGAATTTTAGATGTTGAAAACTACCCAACCGACGAATTAATTTTTATCGAAAGCATTGAAGTATGCGCAATTAAAGACCCAATGCCAGCCGATGGAGCTTGTGTTTTTACTGGCAAAACAGCAATTTTTTATGGTAAAGATGATTATTTTGATGACAAAAAAGGACACGTTTTAATGAAAAATCAACCATTAGCCATTTGTGATAAAACAGCTTATCAAATAGCTTCTTTAAACAGGAATGACATTTTTATTAGCGAAAGTACTTTTCATTATAACGGTGGCGGATGTTGTTAAATTGATTATATAACTTTTTTGTTCAAAAAATTGTCCTAAAAAATCAATTAATTAATAAAACTTAATTTAATATTTATTTTGAATTGAATTAAATAATATCCATAAATGCATAAAAAAGCAATTATCCTATTTACAAAAAACCCAGAATTGGGCATGGTTAAAACCCGACTCGCCAAAACTTTGGGGAACGAAAAAGCATTAGAAATTTATAAAAAACTGTTGCAACATACTCAAACCATTGTTTCAAATATTGAAGTCGATAAATTTGTTTTTTATTCTGATAAAATTATTGAAAATGATGCTTGGCAACCTGGAGTTTATAATAAAAAAATACAAAAAGGGGTCGATCTTGGTGAGCGAATGAAAAATGCTTTTCAAGAACTTTTTGAATTAAACTACAATTCTATTTGCATTATTGGCAGTGATTGCTTCGAATTAAATTCACCAATTATAAATCAAGCATTTCAAAGCTTAAAAAATAATGAAATTGTTATTGGACCAACATTTGACGGCGGATATTATTTACTAGGAATGAACAAACTAAATTTTGAATTATTCGAAAATATTAATTGGAGTACCCAAACTGTATTTGAAGAAACCATTAGTAAAATTAAAAATAAAAATATTAAATATTCAACTTTAACTAAACTTAATGATGTTGATGAAGAAATTGATGTTCCGAAAATTTGGCTTTAAAAAGCATTTTATTTGAATAATCTTTGGTAATAAGCATAAAATTAAGAAATAAGTCAAAATTTATATTAACCACTTTAATTATAAATTAAACTTACTTTATAATTGGACAACACCGTGAATTTTTATATATGCGTGTTTTTAAAATTTATATTTAATCAATAAAGTTACTTATTATTACCACTTTAAGCCTGCTTTTTTTTCAAAATTTTTTAACCAATTATTACCATATTTCTTATTCATTATAATTATCATTTTAGCGTTATTTAAATTAACCTCATCAATTAATTTTTGAGATACTTCGCATCCTGCTACTCTTTTAACTTTAAAACCGTATTTTTCAGTTATCGAATTTTCATCGCATAAATAACCAATTGGCGGTGGCTCGCCATAAATAAAAAAAGTAGGAAGTTCCTTTTTAACTGT
>JAYUFJ010000010.1:0-2712 GCA_043738775.1 Flavobacterium sp.
ATTTTAAATGCTGAATCGTAAATTTTTCTTTCTCGTGTCATGTGTTAAAATTAAGATTATTTCTCTTAACTTTAACTCCCAGCTAAATTAGTATATCCAAGGTAACTATGTCAATAATTCAGGAATATTGCCAATAGAAAAAGTTGCAAGCTCTGTAGTTGCTGTTTTAAATTTGAATAATTTTACAAAATATATCATGTATTGAAGTAGTAATGCTGCTAGTTCAGGATACCATCGCAGTGCGTATCGTAATATTAACAAACTTCGTAGAGCGGGGTTGCAAAAATATTTTGCAACCTTTTTTTTGTGATATAATTTACTTTTTGGGTTCTAAAAAAAAATTTATTCCCACTTTTATATCGTCAGCAATTTTGCTTTTTACCAAACTCGGAATGTCAATAGAATACTCTTTAGCTTTTACAATAAAATTAGAAGTTGCAAGTATTTTTCCATCTTTTAAAGACAAATAAATTTTAGTTTTAACTTTTTTAGTAACGCCATGCATCGTTAAATCTCCTTCAAGATCGTAAGCTGTTTTAGTTGAGGATAATTTAGCAACATCAAAATTCAATACTTTTCCTTTAAAACTAGACTTAGGAAACTTAGAAGATTCAAGATAATTTTCATTAAAATGTTCTTCCATTAAAGGCGATTTAAATTTGAATTCTTTTACCAATCCAAGCGCTACAAATTCGCCTGACGCTTCATCAAAAATGCAAGATGCAGTTTTATTCGTTGCAGCAATTTCTTCAAATGTTGGCATTGAAGCTTCAAATTTTATTTCGCCACTTCGAGTCATCATTTTTTGAGAAAAAACTGAAGTTCCAAGAGTTAAACAGATTGTTAAAACTATTATTTTTTTCATACTTTTTATTGATTTACAAATCCGTTAGTTGCCCATAATTTAATAATATCTATAGTTTTTTGAGACATTTTACCTGATGTAGGCATCACATTTCCACAAGATTGGGTGTCAATTCTACAGATAACATCACCATTCTGTGTAGCTTCTTTAACATTATCATATCCCTGTAAATTAGGATATTGGTTTCCGTTATGGCAACCCACACATTTAGCATTAATTATAGGGCTTATATTTTTAACATAAGTTGGATTGGTTACAACAGCACCACCAACTTCATCATAAGTGTTAGATTGGCACGAAGCAATTAATGAGCCAAAAATTACTAAAACTATTATTTTTAAACTTTTCATAATTATTTTATTTTAAAAAACTCTGTACATATTAAAACCAAAGAAAATTCCTTTACTAAACCAACTACCAGTAGAATTTGTAAAAAACGCAACATCATTCATAGTTTGACTGTTCGAAAACAACAATTGAAAAACGTGACCACCTGTTTCTATATCCAATCCTACTGAAACTGGGTTGTGGTAAGGAGAAGTGTAGCCTTCTGGCAAACTTAATCTTGCACCATATTCTAAATTTAAACTCATTCTTTTAGTAATTTTATATCGTCCACCAGCTGCAAGTAAATAAACATTTTTTTGATCTATAATATCATCATATAAATTTTTATGTACAAAAACTGAATTTAATTCTAAAGAAAACGACTTAGAAAATTTTCTAGAAATTAGCAATTCTGTTGCATAAGATAACCTATTATTAAATTTTAATTCTGGATATAAATCGGTACTCAAAGCACTGTTTATATCAATAGTATTATATCCAACAATGGTTACAGGAAAACCTTCTTTAACTTGATCGGCAAGTTTATATTTTACTGCAATTTCATAGGTTTTATTGTAAGTTTGTCTAGATAAACCTAAAGATAACCAATTGGTTGCACCATAAATTCCGCCAATTTTAGTTAACGCATTATCTAATCCAAAAAAATTGTCCAATCCATTACTTAAATCACCAAATCGGTGTGATATTAATAAATAAAATTCTCCTTTTACTGGTAATTTGGTCGATTGCATATTACAAATTTGCAATGCTTTAAATGCTGCAGTTTCTATTTCTTTTTTATTTGATTTTACAGAATCTAATTCTTTAAATAATTCATCTTGAGCAAACGAAAATCCTAATCCGAACAGAACAAATACTAGTGTAAATACATTTTTAAACTTCATTTAATTTTGATTTTTAATTATAAAACATTGGTCTAATTTTATTTCTTCCATTAAATCATCATAACCTACAACTCTTCCTTTTATGGTAACTTGTTGGTTTTCTTTTAATGAAGTATCAGCATTTTTTAAATTACATACAATAGCATTTTCTAAAATTACTTCTTTGGCTTTTACAGATACTATTTTTCCAGTAATGACTACTGCTTTTTCTAGATATTTTTTATTAGATGCATCAATATTACTTTTATATTCTTTAGAAAGTGCATCAGTAGCAATTGTAAAAGAAGGTTTTTCTGATTCTAAATCTCTTTTTCCACCAAACATTACATAAAAATACACTCCGGTTAATAAAAACAGTATCGTTATTAAAGCTATAATCACTCTTTTTTTCATAATTTATACTAGATTTTTTAAAACTATAAGTAAAAGTAATAATTATAATTAAATTAATGCTAATTCTTTATAAATAGACAATATAAATTTAAATGTAAATTTTGAAATTCTTATATTTGCAATTCTAAAAAAAAAATACAATGTTCAATAGTTTAAGCGAAAAATTAGATAAAGCGTTTCACGTATTAAAAGGTCACGGAAAAATTACCGAAGTAAATGTTG
>JAYUFJ010000011.1:0-2699 GCA_043738775.1 Flavobacterium sp.
ATAACTAATGTTTTAAATTTTACCTAAATTATTTTCTAATTTTAAAATTCTATTTCTTAAAAATAAGGAATTGTTTATATTTGCATTTCAATGGAATTTGAATAATTAAAATTTTTAAAATAAATTTAAAATAAAACGACTTACGTTTATGAAAGTAAAATCCCATTAAATAAAAACAACAACTCGAATGAAATACAAAAGAATTCTTTTAAAACTTAGTGGTGAAGCCTTAATGGGAACTCGTCAATATGGAATTGACCCCAAAACCCTATCGGAGTATGCCAACGAAATCAAACAAATACATGATTTAGGAGTCGAAATTGCTATTGTAATTGGCGGCGGAAATATTTTTAGAGGAATTGCAGGTGCAAGTAATGGAATGGACAGAGTTCAAGGAGATTATATGGGAATGTTGGCCACTGTAATTAACGGAATGGCCTTGCAAGGCGCATTGGAAGATAAAGGAATGCTAACCCGATTGCAAACTGCTTTAAAAATAGAAGCAATTGCCGAACCTTATATTAAACGAAGAGCCGTTCGACATTTAGAAAAAGGACGAATAGTAATTTTTGGTGCAGGAACCGGAAACCCCTATTTTACTACCGATACAGCCGCAGTTTTACGAGGAGTTGAAGTACACGCCGATGTAATTTTAAAAGGAACTAGAGTTGATGGAATATACACTTCCGATCCAGAAAAAAACCCAGAAGCTACAAAGTTTGATACTATTTCGTTCGAAGAAGTTATAAAAAAAGGGTTAAATGTTATGGATTCAACAGCATTTACCCTTTCACAAGAAAATAAATTACCAATTGTTGTTTTTGATATGAACAAAAAAGGAAATTTATTGAAAATTATAAATGGAGAAAACGTAGGTACAATAGTAAATATATAAAAAAAGAGAGCAAATTTAAGATTACAAATTTTATCAGAAGTTTGAAACCTAAAATTTAAAATTTAAAAAAAATGGAAGAAATAGAATTTATAATTGACCAGGCGAAAGAATCAATGAATGGTTCTATTGCGCATTTAGAAAAAGAATTTTTAAATATTCGTGCCGGAAAAGCAAGCCCGGCTATGCTTGGAAGTGTTTTTGTTGACTATTACGGTTCTGCTACACCACTTTCACAAGTTGCCAATTTAAGTGTGCCAGATGCTAGAACAATTACAATTCAGCCCTACGAAAAAAGTATGTTGCACCCAATTGAAAAAGCAATAATGGTTGCCAACATCGGATTTAACCCAATGAATAATGGTGATGTAATTATAATAAATGTTCCCGCTTTAACCGAAGATCGTCGAAAAGACTTAACTAAACAATCCAAAGCAGAAGCTGAGGATGCAAAAGTAGGTATCAGAAATGCACGAAAAGATGCAAACACAGACATAAAAAAATTAGAAAAAGACGGGACTTCCGAAGATGTTTGTAAAAGTGCCGAGGAGGAAATTCAGAACTTAACCAATAATTTCATAAAAAAAATTGACGAGCTTTTAATAGCTAAAGATGCCGAGATTATGAAAGTTTAACAAAATAATTAAAAAAAACGCTGTGGTATAAAATTTGACTATCTTTGCAAGATAAGTAAAAACCCTTTAATTAAAATTTATCAAAATACCATGAAAATAATTTCATTTATTAAAATACAATTATTGTTCGTTTTATTGTTAGTCAATATTTGCAATTCACAAGCTCGTTATGGAGGCATTGAAATTGGCAGTAAAGGTATTAAAGTAACTGTAATTGAGGTTAAAAATATCAAAAAAGGAATTTATGATATTAAAGATTTTTGGACTGAAAATGTTGGTATTGCAAAAGGAATTTCAATTAACGGCAATTTAGCTCAAGCCGACGTTGATAAAGCTGGTGAAGTTGTTTTATCAAATTATCAAAAACTTTTAAACGAACAAAAAGTTGATGATGATAAAATATTTATTGTGGCTTCTTCGGGAGTCGGAATGGCAAAAAATACAGATATTTTAGTCAATAAAATATTTGATTTAACCAAAAAAAATATCGAAATTATATCTTCTCAATTAGAATCAAAACTGTCTTTTAAAGGTTGTATTCCACCAAAATTATATAACAATGCTTTGCTAATTGATATTGGTGGAGGAAATACTAAAGGCGGTTATATTGATGTAATTAACGATGAAAACACTGTTTTTTTTCCAATTAACTTGAATTTAGGAACGGTTACTTTAACCGAAAAAATAAATAAAAAAGGAAATGTTGAACAAATAAATCAATTTACCAACGAATCGATTACCTACCGCAAAATACTTGAAGCAGAAGTTGTTGAGATGTTAAAACAACGCCCGTTAACTATGTCTAAAAAAAACATTTATACTTCTGGCGGTGCTGTTTGGGCATTTTATACATTACACTCTGGAGGAGCCGCAACAGAAAATTACAATATATACACCTTAGAAGATGTTCAAGATTACAATGAATTGATTCAATACAATTATGCAAAATTTATTGAAATGGCAAAGTCGGATACTGAAGTTGCAGCGGTTTTAAAAACATATTCTCAAAAACATTTAATATCAGCAAATAATATTTTATTAACTACTTTACAAAATATTCCAAATATTGCCGATAAAAAAATTGTATTTGCCAAACAAGGACAAATAGCTTGGTTACTCTCTTATGTGGCTGATTCGGCAAAAGGAGCAAAAGTTATTTATTAATTAAAAAT
>JAYUFJ010000012.1:0-2698 GCA_043738775.1 Flavobacterium sp.
ACGGTGTGGGCGATACATTATACATCAAGTTAGTGGACTATTACAAATCCATTGACCCCGAAGGAGCACTTTTTTATTGGAACCAATATGACAAACAAGACGAATGAATATAATTTTGAATAACAGTTTGCCAACCTAACAATTGTCGTTACACTGTCACGACAATTTAGTGCATCTTACCAATTATGATTTTTTAATACAACGGAAAATGAACAACGAAATAGAAATATACAAGGGATTATTAACCAACATAAAAAATAGAGTTCGTCAAGGACAACTAAAAGTAAATCTTGCTGCCAATGCCGAAATGTTGGCAACCTATTGGGATATTGGTCGAATGATTCATTTTCAACAACAACAAAAAGGTTGGGGAAAAGGCGTTATTCCTAAATTGGCTATTGATTTAAAAAATGAACTCTCTGAAGTAAAAGGATTTTCCGAAAGGAATATCAATAATATGCTTGTATTTTATAAGGAATATTCCAATTTTGCAATTTCGCCACTACTCGTGTCGGAATTAGAAACGGACACAATTTTGCAACTGCCCGTTGCAAAATTAGAAAACGACACAAATACGCAACTACCCGTTTCGCAATTACAAGCCGACTCAATTGGGAAACTACCCGTTGCCCAATTAGAAACCGCTAACCAACAATTAATTACAAAAATTGGTTGGGCGCATCACATCATATTAATTCAAAAAATAAAAGACCTTCCCATACGCTATTGGTATATGCAACAAATCTTGGAACAAGGTTGGAGCCGAGATACTTTGGTGGCACAAATCAAAAGCAAGATTCACGAACGACAAGGCGCATTGGTCCACAATTTCGACAATACGCTTACCAATGCTCATTCGCTTTGGGCAAAGCAAACCTTCAAAGATCCTTATATTTTTGATTTTATTACGCTCGCAACCGAGTTTTCCGAAAGAGAATTAGAGTTGGAATTGGTCAAACACGTCGAGAAATTCCTGTTAGAACTTGGTGCAGGTTTTGCCTTTGTAGGGCGACAATACAAACTAGAAGTTAGCGACAAAGATTTTCAGCTCGACCTCCTGTTTTACCATCTCAAAATGCGTTGCTTTGTGGTTATAGACTTAAAAAAGGGAGATTTCTTGCCCGAATATGCAGGCAAAATGAACTTTTATTGCTCCGCAGTCGATGATCTATTAAAACACGAAACCGACAAACCCACCATAGGACTGATTTTATGCAAAGGCAAAGACAAAATTTTTGCCGAATATGCCTTGCGTGACCTAAACAAACCCATTGGCGTTTCAGAATACGAACTCACGCAAATGTTACCCGACAACCTAAAATCGAGTTTGCCAAGTATTGAAGACATTGAAAAAGAATTTTTTGAACCGAATAATTCTCCAGAAAATGAAAACTAACCTGCAAACCTACAACAGCTACAAACCTTCTGGTGTAGAATGGTTGGGAGAGATTCCAGAACATTGGGAAGCAAAAAAAATTAAGTTTCTTTTTAGTATTGGTAGAGGAAGAGTTATAGCTCAAACTGAATTAATAGAAAATGGTTTATATCCAGTTTATTCTTCTCAAACACAAGACAATGGTGTTTTAGGACATATTAACACATTCGATTTTGATTGTAATCAAATAACTTGGACTACTGATGGCGCAAATGCTGGAACTGTTTTTTTAAGAGAGGGAAAACATAATTGTACAAATGTTTGCGGAACATTGCAACCATATAATAAAAATCAAGTTATAGAATTTGTAACTTATTCACTTCAAGTTGCAGCTCAATTCTATAAAAGACCTGATACTAATGGAGCAAAAATAATGAATGGAGAAATGGCTGAAATATTTGTAACACTTCCACCTTTCTCCGAACAAACTGCAATTGCCAAATTCCTTGACGACAAAACAACCAAGATAGACCAAGCCATAACAATCAAGAAAAACCAAATAGAACTACTCAAAGAGCGCAAACATTCATTAATTAACAAAGCGTTTACAAAAGGAATAAACCATAATGCAAAACTAAAAGACAGCGATGTAGAATGGATTGGGCAAATACCAGAGCATTGGCAAGTGAAACGATTAAAATATGTATTTCAAATTTTAAAAAGAATATCAGGAGAATTAGGACACAGTGTTTTGTCTATCACTCAAAAAGGAATAAAAGTAAAAGATACTGAAAGCGGTGCAGGACAACTCTCGATGGATTATTCAAAATATCAATTTGTTTACAAAGGAGATTTTGCAATGAACCATATGGATTTACTAACAGGTTATGTTGATATTTCTAAATATGATGGTGTAATAAGTCCAGATTATAGAGTTTTTGATTTGATAGAACCTAATTCAAACAAAGAGTATATGTTATTGTTGCTTCAATTGTGTTACAGTAATAAAGTTTTTTATGCACACGGTCAAGGAGTTTCAATGTTAGGAAGATGGCGTTTTCCAGCAGAAAATTTTAATATTTTCCCATTTCCTGTTCCACCAAAATCAGAACAAATTGAAATTGCAGATTTTATAGCAAAAACAAATAAAAAAATCGCCAAAGCCATTTCCTTAAAAGAAAAAGAGATAGAGAAATTGAAGGAATACAAAGCGAGTTTGATAAATAGTGTGGTAACAGGTAAGGTTAAGGTTTTTTAAGTAAATTTGAAAAAAAATAAAGTGAGATGGAAGTAGATAAATACATTACAAAGCACATAGACAAG
>JAYUFJ010000013.1:0-2697 GCA_043738775.1 Flavobacterium sp.
TAACGCCGCACAATCCGCATAAAGAAAAAGCGACTTTACTTGATAATTACCAGCGACTACATATGGTTCATTTAGCAACCGAAAATTTTGCAAAAATAAAACCATCCGACATAGAATTTAAATTGCAACAACCCAATTACACAGTTAATACCCTAATACATTTAAAAGAAAAATTTCCAAAAAATGAGTTTGCATTAATTATGGGCGAAGACAATTTAAATTCATTACATAAATGGAAAAATTACGAAACTATTTTAGAAAATTATTCAATTTATGTATATCCAAGAATTTCTGCTGAAACAGAAAAATCAAATTTAGAAAATCATAAAAACGTTCATAAAATAAATTCTCCAATAATTGAATTATCATCTACTTTTATTCGTGAAAGCATTAAAAATGGTAAAAATATATCTCCAATGTTGCCGCAAAAAGTTTGGGAATATCTTGACCATAATTTGTTTTATAGAAAATGAGTTTAATATTAAAACATCAAATTGAACAAATAACTTCATTAATTGACCAGCAGTTTAATTATACTTTATCAAAATTAATAGTTGATTATAAGCCTTATTTAGTATTTTAATTTTAACGTAATTTTGTAATAATTATAACTAACAATGAAATACAATCTGTAAATAAAAACAATAACTTTGTGTTTTACAAGTTATAAAAATCAAAAAAAGTCTTCTTTGTAGTAATTACTCACTATAACTTGGTAATACAAACAACAAAACAGAGTTTTGGGTAGATAAATTGGTTGCTTAAAATTATAAATTGATATATAATTGGCAACTTATGAACTAGAAAACGGTTTGTTAATTACTGTACAAAATTCTGTTTATTCAAAATTAGGAACACAAAAATAAATCAATTAAATAAAAAATAATTATGTTAAACTTTGAATTATACAATCCAACAAATTATGTTTTTGGTAAAGGTCAAATAGAAAAATTATCAAAATTAGTCCCAACAAATAGTAAAGTTTTATTGGCTTACGGTGGTGGAAGTATTTTTAAAAATGGTATTTACGACCAAGTAAAAACAGCATTAACCGGGTTTGAAATTGTTGAATTTGGTGGAATTGAACCCAATCCACGTTTTGAAACGTTATTGAAGGCTGTAGAAATTGTAAAGTCAGAAAAAATTAATTTTATTTTAGCTGTTGGTGGCGGAAGCGTTATTGATGGTGTAAAATTTATCTCGGGAGCAACTCATTTTGAAGGAAATCCGATTGATATATTAAAAAACAGATTTCTTTTTACCGATTTGACCAAAGTAATTTCTTTTGGAACCGTTTTAACCTTACCAGCAACGGGTTCCGAAATGAATTCGGGTTCTGTAGTAACAATAGGAGCTACACAAGAAAAATTAGTTTTAGGAGGAAGCGCACTGTTTCCAAAATTTTCAATTTGTGATCCTACAGTTGTTGCCTCTTTACCAAAAAGACAACTTGAAAATGGAGTTGTAGATGCTTTTACTCACGTAATGGAGCAGTATTTGACTTATCCTCACGATGCAATTTTACAAGATAAAATAGCTGAAAGTATTTTACAAACTTTAGTTCAAATAGGGCCAAGTGTAGTGCAAAATCCAACCGATTATAAACTAGCCTCCAATTTTATGTGGTGCGCAACAATGGCATTAAACGGTTTAATTCAAAAAGGCGTCCCTTCCGATTGGGCAACTCATATGATAGGACACGAATTGACAGCACTTTATGAAATTGATCACGCTAGAACTTTGGCTATAATAGCACCAAGTTTATATAGAATTATGTTTGAAACCAAAAAAGAAAAATTGGCACAATACGGCGAAAAAGTTTTTAATGTTTCGGGAGTTACAATTGATGATAAAGCTAATAATGCAATTGAAAAAACTATCGAATTTCTTCATAAAATGGGAATGCAAACCAAACTTTCAGAATACACTAAAGATTATGCTAAAACAGCTGATTTTATTGTAAACCGTTTCGAACAAAGAGGTTGGAAAGCATTAGGAGAAAAACAAAATATCACTTTAGAAAAAGTAAGAGAAATTGTAGAAATGAGCTATTAATATATTTTAAAATTTATTTTAATAATTTCAAACCTAAAAATAAATTAAAACCAAAAAAGGCGTTCTAGAAATTTTCTTGAGCGCCTTTTTCAATCAAAAACAAAAACTAATTAAACTAAACTTATTTACTAACTGTACTTAAAAACGAAAGTATTAAAGTTTCATTGTGTTGAAAATCATATAATTGTGTTAAATTTTATTTTTAAAATTATTCAACTAATATTCCAAAGATTGCCTTTCAATAAAAATTACCTATTTTTGAAATTTCAAACGATATAATAATGATACAATATCCAAAATTTGCTGTAATTGGGGGTGGAAGTTGGGCAACTGCAATTTCAAAAATGTTATGTGTAAATTTACCCGAAATTGCTTGGTACATGCGTAATGAAGCAGCAATAGAAAACATACAAACCTTAAAACACAACCCTAATTATTTAACTAGTGTTGAGTTTAATACCGATAAACTTAAATTAACAAGCGACATTAACGAAGCTGTTAATTATGCCGATTATATAATTTTTGCAATTCCATCTGCATTTTTGAGTAAAGAGCTTGAAAAATTAAAAGTCTCTTTAAAAGATAAAGTAATTTTTTCGGCCATAAAAGGTATTGTTCCTGAAACGAGTTTAATTGTTGGAG
>JAYUFJ010000014.1:0-2687 GCA_043738775.1 Flavobacterium sp.
GGAAAATATACTGTTAAATTAACTGTTGGTGAAGCTTGTTTAGTCGAAAAAGAAATTACAGTTTTGCCATTTGAAGAAAAAGTAGACAATTCGTTAATGCCCAATTTTTATGTTCCGGCGGTTGTTACTGTTGGTGAGCCAACGTTATTTAAAGATTTTACAAAAAATGCTACATCTTGGCAATGGAAATTTGGCGATGGAAGTTCAAGCGGAGGAAGATTTGATTCTACAGAAAAAAATCCAACCTATATTTTTAAAACATCGGGAGCAAAAAAGGTTACCCTGGCAGTTAATGGTAATTATAATTATGTTAAAAAAATTGACATTTTTGTTCAAATGCCTAAGATAAAAGAAGAAAAAATTGAGGAGATAAAAGTAAAACAAAAAAAAATTAGAGGACCCGAGAAAAAAGGAATTACTGTTGAATATTTAGAAGCATTGATGAATGGTATAGCTGAGAACCAATTATCATACAGAAATTTTTCAAAATATTTTTGTAAAGATGCCTTGCCAGAAGTCCATTTAAAAGATGGACGTATAATTTCATTAAAAGAACTTGATGAAGATATTCGAGAAAGGAAAATAAAAATTAAAAAATTGACCATTCAAAAAGACGATGATGGATGCGTTACCAATATTGACGCTTACTATAAAAATTACAATTAAAATTTAAATATTAACTAAACATAATAAAAATGGCTACAAATAGATTTTCTTCAAGTTTTGGAATTGGTGGAAACGAGGTTCGAGTTGAAGGTCAAGAAGGAATGCTTGAAATTCAACAAAATAAAACATTAATCGCTCAAAAACTTACTACTAAAACACCATCTAGACCCGAAATAGTAACGGGTTTGAAAAATATGGACGAAGTTTTTGAACACTTTGATCCCAAACTAGATGTTTCATTTGAAGATGAAAAAGGACAAAATATTAAAGAACAATTAGCATTTAAAAATGTTGGTGATTTTTCTATTAAAGGGATGACAAATCAAAGTGCTTTTTTAAGTGATTTACAAATTAAAAATGAACAATATAAAAAAATAATAAAGCAGCTTAAAACCAACAAAATTTTAAAACTAGCTTTACAAGATCCCGAAGCAAAACAATCTATAATAGATTCAATTGAATCTTTAATTAAAGAAATAGAACAATCAGATAAATAATAAACGTTATGAGCCAAGAAAATTTACAATCGGCTGCAAATAGTAGCAAAGAAGTTAAAGAAGTATCTTCTTTAACATTAGATCAACAATTAGAATCATTTATTCAATATGGTGGTTTTGATTTGTTAGAAGGTTCAATTGATGGTGTTCAAAACCTGAGTCCTGAAAGAAAAGCTAGAAAAAATATCTTTTTAAGTGAAAGTAGTAAAAAAGCCGAAAGACAAACCTTAAAAAAAACACTTCAACTTTGGGCAGAATCATTAAAGTCATCTGAAAATTTGGTTGATTTAGTTAATGATTGTTCAGAAAAAGCAGATGCTGTTGAAAAAACTTTGAAGAAAAATTTAGCTATTGCTGTAAATGATGTTAAAGAACTTGAACAAAATTATCGTACAATTTCACTATTTTACAAGAATACAGAAGAAAGTAAAATAAAAAATATTTCTATAATGAATGCTGAGCTAGATCAATTAAAAGATTTAGATAATTCAAGATTTATAGATAATATTGAAGCGGAATTGGTAAATGGATTTGATAGACTAGATTTGAGACAAAATTATTCATTATTAGTTATACCAGGTTATTTAGGTTCCAACAAAGTAATTGAAAAATGGGCAAAAATAGCTTATGAAAGTAAAGTAATGTTAATTACAGATTTTGAGCATTTAGATGCTCCAGATGATGTTATGGAAATGTTTGAAGCTTCCAATTTAACTGGGGGTGACACTTATAGATCTAATGTTATGATGGCCTGCAACTGGTTAGTTGGTCGAGGTAAATACGACGAAATCGATGAAGAAGAAGATTTATACTTACCTCCATCTGCAGCACTTGCCGGAAAAGTATATAACACATTAATGTCACAAGTTACAGCTGGTAAAAAACACGGAGGTATTAATGAAGTTGATGGGGTTAAATTCGATTTAAAGAAAAGTGAAATAGCCAATCTTGAAAACATGGGATTAATTCCAATGGTTAATGAATATGGAAAAGTTATGGCATTTTCTGCCAAAACATTATTTAATGGTGATAATTTAGGTTTACAAACTTATTCTGTTGTACGTGTTTTTGATTATGTAACTAAAGTTTTAATGGATTTCTTAAACCGTAGAGCATTTGAAAATTTTAATTCAACAACTAAAAAAGAAATTTTAGGTCAAATTGTTAAATTTTTAGATAGCGTTTCGGGTCCTGGAAAATTAATCGAAGATTTCGATATTAAACGTTTTGAACAAGATCCAAATCAAAAGGACAGAATTTTTGTTGATATTCGTTTAAAACCATATTTTCCTGCAAAAAACTTTTTAATCCGAATGGATGGACAAAAAGGAGATGACGGAAACGAATGGGATACAGAATATGCTAACGTTTAAAAATAAAAAATATTAAAATTTAATTTTTAACAATAAATTTATAAAAAACAACCCAAAGGTTGTTTTTTTTTTGTTTTAAGGATGTTAAAAATCACAAATTTAATTTCCTTAATAACAAATAAATTATAATTAAAATTATCAAAAAAACTTT
>JAYUFJ010000015.1:0-7416 GCA_043738775.1 Flavobacterium sp.
ATTATTATTATTATTATTTACAAGCCATGCAATGATCACAAGCATATAGCCAAAGAAAACCACATCCACTTCCAGTTGTATAACAATTACTACCTGGGTTTGACAATCCACCACACCAATGACAAGTACACTTTATTTTACCACTTAAATCAGTTGTAGGGGATGAAGGTGAAATTGACATGTTTTCAAGGTCAGCTAGTATATATGAAGATACACTTTTTACACCATAAAATTTGCCAGTGAAATTATAATCTGATAATGTTTCAATCATCATTAAAAAATCATCTTCTGGAGTAATTTTAGCCAAATTAATCGCTGCATCTTTTAAACTTGCAATATTTTGACTCTTATAAGCATTTTGCAAATTTTTTAAAACTGATAATTGTTCTGTCGGTAATTTTTGCGTTAATAACTGATTTATTTTTTCCAACCATAAAGCATCCTGTTCGTTAACAGAAAGTTTATTGTAATTTGCAACAATCTCTTGTTGCGTTTACCCTCTTAAAAAGTTTGCTCTTAAACCTTGAGCATTTCCTGAAATGTTAATTACAAACATTGCAATTATTCCAAACAATAATTTTTTCTTTTCTTAATAATTTTTAAATTTAATAAATTAATTTGTTTTACAAAAGATTCTCGAGTTATTTTGAAAGACAAAGTTGAAGTTTTAAAAAATCTTAACCTAAAAGAAAATTTTTAAAAATTATAATATTTCTTGTAAGTTTTAAAACTTTACTTATATTCGTAATATAAAATTCACAGAATGACAACAGGAATTAAATTAAGAAACTTGAGAATTAAAAAAAAATTATCTCAGGAGGAATTAGCAGAAAAAATAGGGGTTAGTCAAGTAACGATTGGTAATTGGGAACAAGGAAAAAGTATTAAACACGAAAATGTCAAAAAATTAGCAGAAATTTTAGATGTGCCTTTTGATTATTTGTTAGAAGAAAAACAAATAAATATTAGTCAAAACAACACTGAAAATGCTGCAAACAATGTAGCTGGTTTTGAAATTATAATTAAAACACCCAACCACATTGTGGACAGTTTATTTAGTAGAATTGATAGGCTAATAGAACTTTTAGAAAAAAAATAGTAAAATTATTTTCATAAAAAAGTCCCAAAAAAAGACAGGGCTTTATATTTAGAACATTATTTCTTAAAATATTTAAAAGGTACAAACAACATTCCAAAACACTCTCCATCGCCTTTTCCACGGTGTTTATGGTGCATTTTATGAGCTCTTCTAACTCCTTTAGCATATATGTTATTTGCATTTCGAAATAACTTAAATCGTTGATGTATAAAAATATCGTGTACAATAAAATAGGAAACTCCGTATGCAAAAATTCCTAATCCTATTGAAATCCCAATTTCTAAAATTCCATTTTGCCAAAGTAAAAAGCAACCAATGCTTACTGCTGCATAAAAAATAAAAAAGGCATCGTTTCTCTCGAACCAAGAATCGTGGTCTTTTTCGTGATGATCGGCATGCAAATTCCATAAAAAACCGTGCATTACGTATTTATGCGTAAACCAAGCCAAAAATTCCATAATGCAAAATGTTAAAACGAATACTAAAATATGAATCCACATAATTTTTTTTTTAAAACAAACTTCAAACCATTAAACAATATTAAACCAACTTAAACTTATAAGAAACATAACATCTTGCAAACAAACTGTATTTTTGATAATCGGGAACTCTAATCCGAGTATTTTTAATCTCTTCCGAAGGAGTACTTTTCAATTTAGACAATAATTTTTTGTAAAATGAATAAGCTGTGTAAACACCAAATTTAGCTTCGATAGGTAAATTTTTTATACCTTGATATCCTACTTTGAAATCTTCATCAATTTCATTAATAATTTGTTGTTTCGATTTTTCATCTAGTTTTGTTAAATCGGTATTTGGAAAATAGGTTCGACTTAAATCTTCAAAATCGGCTTTTAAATCACGTAAAAAATTTACTTTTTGAAATGCCGATCCTAGTCGCATCGCCGATTCTTTTAATTCATCGTATTTTTTTATGTCACCATTTACAAATACTTTTAAACACATTAACCCTACAACATCTGCCGACCCATAAATATATTCTTTATATTCGTCTTCAGAATGATAGTCCTTTTTTGATAAATCTAATTTCATACTTTTCATAAAAGCATTAATTAAATCGTAGGGAATATTGTATTTATTGACTGTAAATTGAAAGGAATTTAATATCGGATTCAAACTTATCTTATTTTCAAGACTGGATGTTAAGTCTTTTTCAAACAAGTCAAAAAGTTCTTCTTTGTTGTATTCATGAAAAGTGTCTACAATTTCATCGGCAAAACGAACAAAACCATAAATATTATAAATGTCTTGTCTTATTGAAGGTGCCAACATTTTTACAGCCGCTGAAAACGAGGTACTATAAGATTTGGTAACATTTCTGCTACAATCAAAGGAAACTTTATCAAAAATTGATTTCATATTAAGGTAAACGAAATTTATTTATTATATTTTTCAATTAATTCCGAAACTAATTTTCCAGAAATTAATGAGGGTGGAACACCTGGTCCTGGAACTGTTAATTGCCCTGTAAAATACAAATTACTTACTTTTTTACTTTTTAATTTTGGTCGTAAAAAAGCAGTTTGCATTATTGTATTCGCCATTCCGTATGCGTTACCTTTGTATGAATTGTATTCTTTAACAAAATCATTAACACAAAACGACTCTGTAAAAATAACATTTTTTCTTACATCTTGTTGCGTTATTTTTTCAAAACGAGTTATTATTTTTTCAAAATAGGTATCTCTTAATTCTTGACTGTCTTCTATTCCTGGAGCAATTGGTATTAAAAAAAAACCATTTTCACAATTTTCGGGGGCTAAACCAGAACTGGTAACCGATGTAAAATTGGCGTAAAATAAAGGCTCGTTCGGCCATTTTGGGTTGTCATAAATTTCTGAAGCATGTGCATCAAAATCAACATCAAAAAACAAATTATGATGAGCTACATTTTTTAGTTTTTTATTAAAACCAACATAAAAAAGTAACGATGAAGGCGCGAAAATTTTCTTCTCCCAATATTTTTCTGAATATTGACGGTGTTCTAAATCAAGTAAAGTTTCAGAATGATGGTAATCAGCTCCCGATAAAATTACATCGGCATTGATTCGCTTTTCTAATAATTGAATGGCTACTGCTTTTTTATTTTCAACAATTATTTTTTTTATTGGTGAATTTGTTTCTATTTTAACTCCCAACTCTATAGCCAGTTTTTTTATTCCTAAAATTACTGAATACATTCCTCCCTTGGGTTGCCAAGTTCCTAAACCGAAATCGGCGTAGTTCATAAAGCTATAAAATGAAGGAGTGTCAGATGGTTTTGCGCCTAAAAATAAAACAGGAAATTCTAAAATTTGAATTAGCTTTTTATTTTTAAACTTTTTGCGAACATCTTTACTAATGTTTGAAAAAAATTGATTTACTCTAGTTGCTGTTTCAAATGTTATTAATTCAAAAAGCGACTCTCCGGGACGATACACTAAATCTTTAATAGCAATATTATAATTCGATTGGGCTTCTTTCATAAAAGATTCCAATTTTGCACCGCTTCCTTTTTCAATAGATTCAAAAGTTTTTACAATTTCGGGAAGATTATCTGAAATAGCTACAAAGTCATCAATACCAAAATAAACTTTATAGGCTGGAGATAATTTAATAAGTTCGTAATAATCAGATGTTTTTTTACTAAAGTCTGAAAAGAACTTTTCAAAAACGTCTGGCATCCAATACCAAGAAGGTCCTATATCAAATGTAAAACCATCCCGAATTAATTGTCGAGCTCTACCACCAACGGTTTCATTTTTTTCATATATGGTAACATTATTTCCTGCTTTTGCTAGATAACAAGCTGCTGAAAGTGCAGAAAACCCTGAACCTATAATTGCAATATTTTTTTTCATAATAATTAACAAAAATAGTATTTACTTTTTAAAATGTCTTTAAACAAATTATAAAATACTTACTAAACTTGATATTGAATTAAAAATTTTTACTTTATCAGAAAAGTTTTTTTGTTCTGTATAATCACACATTTTCCCTAAAACCCATAATGATGAAGAATCGTCTAAAATTTCTTTTTCAATATTCTTTATATATTGATTAATTTCGTAACTATCCGGTTCAACCGTTGGATAACAAATGTAAACAATGTTATCAAAGTATTTTTTTAAATCTTTTAAATTTTCAGTAGGAACACTTTCACCCAAATAGATAGTTTTATAACCGCTTAATATTATTTCGTAATTCAAATACATTAATCCTAGTTCATGAATTTCATTCATAGGTAAAAACAAAACAAATACTTTGTCGTTTTTTGTTGGTTCAATCAATTGCAATTTATCAGTATTAATTAATAACTTTTGTTTTATTAAATAACTTAAAAAATGTTCATGTGCAGGAGTAATGGTATCAGTTTGCCACAAAAATCCAACTTCATTCATTAAAGGTATAAAAACATCATAAAAAACATCTCTAAATGATTTTTCTGATAAAAGTGTTTCATAAGTTTTGGTGAACAATGTTTGATCAAAATTAATCATTGCCATTTTAAATGAACTTATAGCATGATTTTTTGCGCTTTTGTTCGAAATAATTTCTTTAACTAACGAAGGGATTTTTTCAGTTGGCATTTTTGATATTTTTGATATCTTATAGCCGTATTCGTGCAACAATGTTATGTTTAAAAGCTTTTGTAGGCAAGCTAAATCATAAAATCGAATATTAGTATCGGTTCTCATGGGTTCTAAAACATTGTATCGTTTTTCCCAAATACGAATAGTATGCGCTTTTATCCCCGAAAGGTTTTCAAGATCTTTTATACTAAAATTATTTTTAACATTGTTCATCGTTTTCAAAATTTCGTTAAACAAAAGTACAATTAAATTTTTATATAACATCATTTTTTTAAATAAAAAAAAGCAAACCATAATGATTTGCTTTTTAAAGTGACCAAAGAGGGATTTGAACCCTCACGCCCTTGCGAGCACCACCCCCTCAAGATGGCGAGTCTACCGTTTCTCCACTTGGCCATAAACTAAAAAAGTTAAGCATTACACTTAACTTTTTTGTGACCCGACTGGGGCTCGAACCCAGGACCCCATCATTAAAAGTGATGTGCTCTACCAACTGAGCTATCGAGTCAATAAGCAAATAAAGTAAAAAAAGTGACCCGACTGGGGCTCGAACCCAGGACCCCATCATTAAAAGTGATGTGCTCTACCAACTGAGCTATCGAGTCTTTTTTTATTTCTTTAATGCGGGTGCAAATATAAGGAGATATTATTTATTTTTCAAAGCAATTTTATTTTAAATTTGACTTTTTTTTGTAATATATGTTAACAACCTTATTTGTAAGGGTTTATTTAAAGTATGAAAGTAATTATAATAGGTTATATGGGTTCGGGAAAGTCGGTTATTGCCAAAAAAATATCCGAAAAACTAAAAATTCCGTTTGTTGAACTGGATGATTTGATTGAAAAAAGTCAAAATTTACTAATTAAAGATATTTTTTTAGAAAAAGGAGAGCTTTTTTTTAGAAAATTAGAGCATCAAATTTTTCTAAAAACAATTGAAGAGGATTCATCTAAAGTAATAAGCACTGGCGGAGGTACTCCTTGTTATTTTAATAATCACGAATTGCTTAATCACAAAAATTGCATTTCAATTTACTTAAAAGCTTCAATTGAAACACTAGCTAATAGGTTGGAAAATGAAAAACAAAATCGTCCTTTAATAGCTCGTCTAGATAATTTAGAGTTACAAGAATTTATAGCCAAACATTTATTTGAAAGAAATTTTTACTACAATCAAGCAAAATTTAAAATTAATGTTGATGGCAAAAATTTTGATGAAATAGTTTTAGAAATTGAACAATTATTAACTAATTAAAGCGTGATTGTTATCATTTTCAAAAACTATATTAACGTGTTCAAGTAATGATGTTGAAAGTGAAATTCCTTTAAAATCAACTTTTACAGGATATTTTTTGTGATTTCTATCAACCAGAACGGCAGTTTTCAATTTCTTTATCGGAACTTCTAAAAAATGTTTTACTCCATAAATTAATGTTGTCCCGGAGTTGAGTACATCATCAACTAAGACAATGCCTTTATTTTGATAAATTGTTGATGAAATTGAAGTTTTAACTAACGAATTCGGATTTTGCTTGTCAACAAATACTTCGCACAAAACAACATCGATTGAAGAAATTTGTTTTATAACGGCAGCAATTTTTTCAGCAAAAACGTATCCATTAGACGTAATTCCTGCAATTACTATTGTTTTTTCATCAACAAAAGTCTCGTAAATTTGATATCCTATTCGTTTAATTTTATGCTCTATTTCTTGATGGTTTAAAATTATATTTTGTTTCATATTTTTAAAATTTTTACTCTTCTTCTTTTTCGGTTTCGTCAATTAAAATGCCATCAATGTCACGACGGTCTTTTTTAGTTGGTCGACCTGTTCCATTTTTTCGATAATGCTCTTTCGATAATTTTAGTAATTCTAAATGAGCAAATGACTCCTTAGGTGTTTCTTCTTTACGATAAATATCAACTAATTTAGCACCTACTCTATTGTCTGGTATGTCTAAAACAGAAATTATATTAACAATTTGATCTTTACGAAAAGTAATTTTATCAGTTGGAAAGACTTCTTTTGATGCTTTAGCAACTTGTCCATTTACTGTAATATGATTTTTTTTACAAGCTTCGGTAACCATATTTCGGGTTTTGTAATAGCGAACACACCATAAGTATTTATCAACTCTCATTTTTTTTCTAAAATCAACGTTAAATTGCAATACTAAATCATTCATTTTAGTATCTTCGCATCAAAATTACACATTATGATTAAGTTTATTAGAATAATTTCTATTTTAGTTTTAACATTAACTATTTTTTCTTGCTCAAAAAGCAACAACGCAGCTACTACATTTAGTGTTCGAGATTATGCATCACAATATGCTGATGATAAAATAGCAATTGAAACTTTTATAAGAAATCATAAAATTACTGTTACGCCAGTTAGTTTTGATGTAACTTTTTCAACAACTACCCCAGATGCTCCAGATTGTATCTACCGACAAACTAATTACCCTTTATTGGATACATTAGTGGTTCAAGATGGAGTTGATTATCATATAAAATACATTCGATTTGCACAAGGAACACAAAGACGACCTACACAAGCCGATTCAATTTTTGTTTCTTATAGAGGTCGAGTTTTAGATACTGAAACATCATCCACTAGTCCGCAAAGTATTGATGATAGCGCATATCAATTTGATTCTAGACAAAATCCAATTTGGATTCCATTAACAGATGTAATTTCGGGTTGGAGACATATTTTTCCAA
>JAYUFJ010000016.1:0-2666 GCA_043738775.1 Flavobacterium sp.
TAGTGTCCATTTGTATGGAAAATTATGCAATAACGAATATATTTGTTTTCAATACCAAACTAAAATAATAATGCCGAATATTTTTAATGTATAAAAAAATAATAAAGCCGTTTTTCGATTTTTCAGCATCATTAATAGGATTATTTCTTTTGAGTCCAATTTTTATTTGCGTTACAATTTTGTTAACAATTGCTAATAATGGCAATCCGTTTTTCTTTCAATTACGACCTGGAAAAAACCAAAAAATCTTTAAAATTATCAAGTTTAAAACTATGAATGATAAAAAAGATGAAAATGGTAATTTATTTTCAGATGCAGAACGTTTAACAAAAATTGGTAATTTTGTACGTAAAACATCTCTCGACGAAATTCCACAGTTAATAAATGTTTTAAAAGCCGATATGAGTTTAGTAGGACCACGACCATTGTTAACCAATTACTTACATTTGTATTCTGAATTTCAAAACCGACGACACGAATTAAAGCCTGGTATAACCGGTTGGGTACAAGTTAATGGACGAAATTCGGTTTCTTGGGATAAAAAATTTGAATTGGATGTTTGGTATGTCGATAATTGTAGTTTTTGGTTGGATATAAAAATTTTATTTAAAACAATCGAAAAAGTGATAAAAAGTGACGGAATAACTGCCGATGATTCGGCAACAATTGAACCTTTTGATGGACAATAAAGTAATTTTATACGGTGCAAGTGGTCACGCAAAAGTGATAATTGATATTTTGAACGAAAATAAAACAGCAATTGCATCAATTATTGACGATAATCCAAAAAAGGATAAAATTTTAGGAATAGAAATTAAAAAAACAGTAAATTTTGATTTCAATTTTTTAAAAAACACAATTATTTCTATTGGTAATAACAAAATTAGAAAAAAATTAGCCAATCAGTTAAAAACCAACTTTAGTAACGCTATACACCCAAAAGCAATAGTTTCAAAAACTGCCCAAATTGGTGAAGGAACAGTTGTTATGGCTGGAGCAATAGTTAACGCCGAGGCTAAAATAGGAAATCATTGCATTATAAATACTGGTGCCATAATTGAGCATGATTGTGTAATTCAAAATTTTGCTCACATTTCACCCAGCGCTTCATTAGCAGGTGGTGTCCAAATAGGCGAAGGTTCTCATATTGGAATAAATGCCACAGTTATTCAATATATTACTATTGGAAAATGGGTAACAGTTGGGGCAGGAGCTGTAGTTATAAATGATATTCCCGATTTTGCAGTTGTAGTTGGAAATCCAGGTAAAATTATAAAAATAAACAAAAATGAGTAATCAAAAAATATGGCTTTCGTCACCACATATGGGCGGAAACGAGCAAAAATTTGTAAAAGAAGCCTTTGATACCAATTGGGTTGCTCCACTTGGGCCTAATGTTACTGGTTTTGAAACCGATTTAGAAAATTATTTGGGTACTGATGTTTTTGTTGCCGCATTAAGTTCTGGCACAGCTGCTTTGCATTTGGGTTTAATTCTTTTAGATGTAAAAGCAGGTGACGAAGTTATTTGTCAAAGTTTTACCTTTTCGGCATCGGCAAACCCAATTTTGTATCAAGGAGCTACACCAATTTTTGTAGATAGTGAACCAGAAACGTGGAACATTTGCCCTAATGCACTTGAAGATGCTGTTAAAGACCGAATTAAAAAAGGCAAAAAACCAAAGGCAATTATAGCAGTTCATTTATATGGAATGCCTTTTAATGTTAACGAAATTAAAGCTATCTCAAATAAATATGAAATTCCGATTTTGGAAGATAGTGCAGAAGCTTTAGGAAGCACTTTTAAAGGACAAAAATGTGGCACTTTTGGAGATATTGGTGTTTTATCGTTTAATGGAAACAAAATAATTACAACTTCTGGAGGTGGTGCACTAGTAACAAATTCTCAAAAAATCAAAGAAAAAGCCATTTTTTTTGCTACACAATCACGCGATAACGCACCACATTATCAACATTCTGAAATTGGTTATAATTACCGAATGAGTAACATTTGTGCAGGAATTGGTCGTGGACAAATGCAAGTTTTACAACATCATGTTGCAAAACGTCGTGAAATGAATCAGTTTTATCAAGACATTTTTAAAAATCATGAAGCTTTCGAATTGTTTTTAGAGCCAAATTCTGATTATTTTTCAAATCATTGGCTGTCGGCAATAATAATCGATTCAAGTAAAAACAAAGGTAAAACCCGTGAAGATATTCGTTTGCATTTTGAAAGTTTGAATATCGAAAGCAGGCCATTGTGGAAGCCAATGCACTTACAACCAGTATTTAAAGATGCTCCTTTTTATGGCTCAACAGTCTCCGAAAATTTATTTAAAGCAGGTTTGTGTTTGCCATCGGGTTCCAACTTAACCGATTTAGAAAAAAATAGAATTCAAGAAGCAGTTAATTTAATTTAAATTTTTTAGTATTTTTACTTCAAAAAAACTACAATTATAATTTGAAAAATACTAAATCAAACAATGTTATAGATGATATTTTTAAAACAATTACAGAAATAGATTTTACATTTAGTTTTAAAAATTTATCATATTTACCTCGTTGGATAATTTTATCCATTGACTTGTTTATGGTTGTGCTTTCCGGTGTGGTAACATATCAACTTTTTCGAACATTACAATGGAACTATGTTGCCGATGAAAA
>JAYUFJ010000017.1:0-7394 GCA_043738775.1 Flavobacterium sp.
GCTTTAGAATATCGAAGCCAAGTAAAAGAATTTTCAGGTATGTTTCAAAAAGAAGTTGCCGAACGAATTTGCGAAAAAAAAGGAACAAAAGCTTACGGAATTCTTTCCGTTTTGGTTCAAGCGTTTTATAATGCCGAATATCTTTTTACTGTTGACCCACACGTTTTTAATCCGCCACCCAATGTTAAATCGGGAGTTTTACGTTTACGAAGAAAAGAAAATTTTATATTGCCCTGTGGTGAAAAATTCTTTTTTAGTGTTGTCAAAACCGCATTTCAACAACGACGAAAAACGTTAAGAAATAGTTTAAAAACCTTTAACTTGAGTGATAGTTTACGAGAAGACACTATCTTTGACTTGCGCCCCGAACAATTAACGGTGCTAATGTTTATTGAATTAACTCAAAAAATTGAAGCCGATGCAGTTTAAAATCAGCAAAGAACTTTTAGTTCAAATAGAGGAACTTATTCAAAACAAAAACGACGTAGAATTAGAATTGTTATTAAACGATTTACATCATGCAGATATTGCTGAAATTTTTGACGAATTAGATTTTAAAGAAGCTTGCTATATTTTTAATGTTTTAGATACCGAAAAAACATCCGAAATTTTACTTGAATTAGAAGAAGACCTGCGTGAAAAAATTCTAGAAACTTTATCGGCCAAAGAAATAGCTGAAGAGTTAGATGAAATGGATACCGATGATGCTGCCAATATTATTGGTGAACTCTCACAAAGCAAAAAAGAAGAGGTTATTTCGGAACTTGAAGATCTTGAACATGCCAAAGACATAGTTGATTTATTAAGGTATGATGAAAATGAAGCAGGTGGATTGATGGGAAAGGAGCTCGTAAAAGTTAACGAAAACTGGACTGTTTTAACCTGTGTAAAAGAAATGCGAATTCAAGCCGAAAACGTAACTCGCGTTCACTCAATTTATGTTGTTGATGATGAAAATAGGCTAAAAGGTCGTCTTTCATTGAAAGATTTACTTACAACATCAACTAAAACGCCTATTAAAGAGGTTTACATTCCGAAATTAAATTTTGTAAAAGTGAATACTCCGAATGCTGAAGTAGCGTTGATAATGCAAAAATACGATTTGGAAGCAATTCCTGTTGTAGATGAAATGGGACGATTAGTAGGGCGAATTACAATTGACGATATTATAGATGTAATTAAAGAAGAAGCCGATAAAGATTACCAATTAGCTGCGGGTATTACTCAAGATATTGAAGCTGGCGATAGTGTTTTTCAAATTACTAAAGCTCGTTTGCCTTGGCTTTTAATGGGTATGTTTATTGAACTAATAGCAGCCTATGTTTTAAAAGATAACGAGGGAGCATTTAAAAAATATTCAACTTTAATAATTTTTGTTCCACTACTTTCGGCAACTGCCGGAAATATTGGAGTTCAAGCATCTGCAATCGTAGTGCAGGGTTTGGCCAATGGCTCGTTGAAAGAATTTAGTAAAAATTATTTTAGTAAAGAATTACAAGTAGCAATGATTTCTGGAACTACTATTGCATTGTTTATTTTATTTTATCATTCATTAATGTACCAACAATATCAGGTTGGTTTAGCAATTTCAATTTCGATAATTGTAGTAATATTATTTGCTGCAACCCTAGGAACTTTGGTGCCATTATTTTTACATAAAAATAAAATTGACCCAGCAATTGCAACAGGACCATTTATTACTACAACCAACGATGTTTTCGGAATTATAATTTATTTTACAATTGCACGATTAATTTTAGGATTTTAAATTTATAAAAATGAATATTTTATAAATTGCAGGCAGTAACTTGTGTGTTAGCATTGCTGCACTTCAAATTTATAAATACACAACCTACAACTCAATAACGGCCTACCTTTAGAAATAGAAAAAATATTGAATACGTTATCGAAAAAGAAACAAATTTAAGTTCTCGAGTACTATTGAAAATACATTTTAAAAACTAATATTACTGCATCATTTATTTAATGAAAAAAATAAAAATCCTTCATATCGACACCAATCATCCAATAATGATAACTCAATTGCAAAATTTAAATTTTACAAATGAAGAAGATTTTACATCAACTAAAGAGCAAATTGAACAAAAAATTCAAAACTATCAAGGAATTATAATTCGCAGTCGTTTTAAAATTGACAAACAATTTATTGATAAAGCAGTCAATTTACAATTTATTGCAAGAGTAGGTGCAGGGCTCGAGAGTATTGATGTTGATTATGCAAAATTAAAAAATATAAGTTTAATAGCCGCTCCCGAAGGCAATCAAAATGCAGTTGGCGAGCATGCAATTGGGATGCTTTTATCATTATTCAACAAATTAAACAGAGCCGATAAACTAGTTCGAAACGGACATTGGATTCGGGAAGGGAATCGAGGTTACGAATTGGAAGGAAAAACAATTGGAATTATTGGTTACGGAACTATGGGAAAATCATTTGCTAAAAAATTGAAAGGATTTGATGTAGAAGTTTTGTGTTACGATATTCTAGAAAACCTTGGTGATGCACATGCAAAACAAGTTTCATTATCAGAATTACAACAAAAAAGTGATGTTTTAAGTTTGCATATTCCTTGGACGATCGAAACAAATAAAATGGTTAATTTAAAATTTATAAATCAATTTTCGAAGCCATTTTGGCTACTAAATACCTCTCGAGGAAACAATGTTGAAACTAATGATTTAGTTTCTGCATTAAAAACGGGTAAAATTTTAGGAGCTGGTTTGGATGTTTTAGAATATGAAAAGGCATCGTTTGAAAATCTTTTTATTAATGATCAAAAACCTGAAGCGTTTGAATATTTACTAAAAGCTGAAAACGTTTTATTGACGCCACACATTGCTGGATGGACATTTGAAAGTCACGAAAAATTGGCACAAACAATTGTTAATAAAATTAAATTGTTGTATTCATAAATTTTGTATTTTGCAACATAATTTAATTAAAATAATTTTATGGAAGTAACTAAACCTAATGAAGAGCTTTGGAATCAACAACAAAAACCAACTCAAGAAAACAAAAAAGTATTAGCCGGAATAATGGGTATATTGTTTGGTTCTTTTGGGGTTCATAAATTTATACTTGGATATACCAACGAAGGTATAATTACACTTGTAGTTTCAATTGTAACCTGCGGATTATTTGGAGTTGTTGGGTTTATTGAAGGGATTATTTATTTAACCAAAACCGACGAGGAGTTTTATCAAACTTACCAGTTAAATAAAAAAGCTTGGTTTTAATAGTATAGTTTATAAGGCTTGTTTAAAGCCTTATAACGACTTTGCTATTCAAAAAATTCGCCTTTACCTTCACTCAAGTTTTTCTCTAATTCTGCCTGAAATTCTTCGATTACAGGTTTCATTGTGCTGTCCGGTATATCCGAAATTTGAATGTACATCAATCCGTCAATGGCATTGTTAAACAAAGGGTCTACGTTGAAAGCCACTAATTTTGCATTTTGCTTGATGTACTTTTTAATTAAAACAGGTAATCGTAAATTACCGGGTTCTAGTTCATCAATAATTTTATCGAATTTTACCAAATCGGCTTCGGCTTCATTAAAAACAAAATCCTTATCGGCATCTTTTAATTTAACTTTAAATTCTTTTTTTGCTCGAACATATTGTGCTACATAAGGATCATAATAATTGGATTTCATAAACTCAATCATTAACGATTTACTAAAATTAGTAAATTGGTTGCTAATGCTCACGCCACCCACCAAGTATTTATGTTCTGGATATCGTAAAGTGGTGTGCACAATTCCTTTCCAGAGTAAAAAAAGCGGCATAGGTTTTTGTTGGTATTCTTTAATTATAAAGGCGCGCCCCATTTCTATAGAGTTTCGCATCATGTTATGTAATTCAGGTTCAAAACGAAACAAATCGTTTAGGTAAAAACCTTCCATTCCATATTTCGGAAAAATTTCCGAACCTAAACCCATTCTGTAAGCACCTGCAATTTTTTGAGCTTCATCATCCCACAAAAACATATGATGATAATATTGATCGTATTGATCTAAATCGATAGATTTGTTGGTACCTTCGCCAATTTCACGAAAAGTAATTTCACGCAAACGCCCAATTTCATTTAAAATATTCGGAATTTTTTGTGCTCTAATTAAATATACTTCATAGTTTTTGCTTTGTAGCAAACGGTAATTACCTTTACGAATTAATGTCAAATCTTCTAAAATTTTTTCTTGATTAGTTTCTTTAACTATTTCTTTTGGAGCACTAGGAATTTTTAAATCTTTAATTTTAGGAACTTTAATAAACTTTTTTTTATCGAATGATTTTGAAAGTAAATATGTTTTTTTACGCAAAAATGCTCCATAATCTTCTATTTTAACATGTTCATTTTGTTCGGCAACAGTTATTGGTTTTCCAATCCGAACTTTAATTATTCGATCTTTATGCGTAAACAATTCCGAAGGCAATTTTGCCGTTCGCAAAGTTGTACTTAATTTAGATAAAAAATAAAATAAGCGACTGTTTTTAGCGTGAAAATATATTGGAATTACTGGAACTTGAGCTTTTCTAATTACTTTAATCGCACCTATTTCCCAAGGCTTATCTACAATTAATTTACCTTCTTTAGTAGTCGATACTTCGCCAGCCGGAAAAATCCCCAAAGGTTTTCCATCATTTAAATGCCGCAAAGTATCTTTAATTCCAATCATACTCGATTTAGCATCTTTATGATCTTCAAACGGGTTAACGGGCATTATATATTTTCGTAACGGAACGGCTCTATTTAATAAAAAATTTGCAATAATTTTATAGTTTGGCTGCACCTCTAACATCAATTTAAGCAACAAAATCCCATCAACTCCGCCCAACGGATGGTTTGAAATGGTTATATATGCGCCATTTTTGGGCAAACGCTTGTAATCGTCTTCCGGAATTTCAAATTTAACATGTAAATCATTCAACATTCCAGTTAAAAACCCCAAATCATCGTGAACAGCGTTGTCATCATACAACTTATTTACAGCCGAAATTTTTAAAATTTTCATAAAAGCCCAAGCCGTAAAAGTGCCAAAAACACCCAATTTATCAACCTTTAAAACCTTCGCAATTTCTTTAGTAGTAACTAATCCCATTTATTCGTTTTACAATTTGAACTAAAAACAAATATAGTAAAACAAACCGAAATGTTTTTTAAATCTAAAAATTAAATTAAAATTTATTAAATTAATAATCAATTGTATTAAATTTGAAATCAGATATAACTTTAAAATAAAATGAAAATAATCTCTTACAATGTAAACGGAATTCGTGCCGCAATTACCAAAGGATTTCTAGATTGGTTACAACAAGCCAATCCCGATATAATTTGTTTGCAAGAAATTAAAGCCAACGAAGACCAAATTCCAACCGACGAAATTACCAAAGCGGGTTATCCATTTCAATATTATTTTTCGGCACAAAAAAAGGGCTACAGTGGCGTTGCAATTTTAAGTAAAATTAAGCCCAACAATGTAGTTTTTGGCAACAAAATTGAACACATGGATTTTGAAGGACGCACTTTAAGAGCCGATTTTGATACCTTCTCTGTGATGAGTTTATATTTACCATCAGGAACGAATATTGAGCGATTGGATCATAAATTCAAGTTTATGGACGATTTTCAAAACTATATCAACACCTTAAAACAAACCATTCCCAACCTTATTATAGGTGGCGATTACAACATTTGCCACCAGGCAATCGACATTCACGATCCAGTGCGCAACAAAACCATATCGGGCTTTTTACCCAGCGAGCGTGCTTGGATAGACGGATTTATGAAATCAGGTTTCATTGATAGTTTTCGCCATTTTAATTCTCAACCCGATAATTATACTTGGTGGAGTTATCGTGCCGGTGCCCGAAACAACAACAAAGGTTGGCGAATAGATTACCTTTTAGCATCCGAAAATTTAAAATCTCGATTAAAACGAGCTTTAATTTTGCCCGAAGCCAAACATTCCGATCACTGCCCAATTTTAGTTGAAATAGAATAAATTTTTTTAGAAGCCAATCGCGTTTTTCGCTAAATTTTTTATTTCAAAATCGGGTTTTTTAGGTCGCAAAACGCGCTTCCGTTGGTCGCAATTTTGCTTCCAAAAAACCACAATTTATAAACAAAAAGATACCGCTTCAACCACGGCTAAAAACCAATTCATAATAAGAATCAAAACATTAAAAAACAAAAAATGTTCAAAAAAATCACCATCGCAATCGCAATTTTATCATTAGCAACCTCTTGCGTATCCAAAAAAATATTTACCGATTTAGAAAATAAATTTGCCGACCTAAAAAAAGAAAATCGCAAACTAGAAGACCATAATGACAGTTTAACCAAATCCCAAAACCAACTTTTACTGGACAAAACCAAGTTACAAACCGAACTTGACAAGTTAAAAAACGACCACAACAAACTTCAAGCCGAGTACAATGCCACCGATAAAAATTTAAAAACCCTTCAAGCATCGTACAATGCATTAGAAAAAAACAGCGATGAAGCGTTAAAAACCAATTTATCTAAAAATCGAGATTTACTTGCCAAATTGGAAGAAAAGGAAAAAACTATCGCCACTGAGCAAGACCGTTTGAACAAATTAAAGTCCGACTTAGATGCCAGTTCAAAACGGTTGTCCGAACTTGAGAATTTTATAGCAGCCAAAGAAGCAGCAATGAAAAAACTAAAAGATACACTTTCAAAATCTTTAAAAGCATTCGAAGGAAAAGGATTAACTATTCAGCAAAAAGACGGAAAAGTTTATGTTTCAATGGAAAACAAATTACTATTTCAAACAGGAAGCTGGGCAGTTGGTGAAGAAGGAAAAAAAGCTGTTGTTTTGGTTGCTAAAGTTTTGGGTGATAATCCCGATTTATCTGTTTTAATTGAAGGACATACTGATAATGACAAGTTTGCAGGAGCAGTTGGTGGTGTCGAAAACAACTGGGATTTATCAACCAAGCGGGCTACGGCAATTGTAAACATAATATCTGAAAATAAACTGGTAAACAAACAAAACTTAACTGCAGCTGGTCGTGGAGAGTTTGCACCAGTTGCAACTAACGACACGCCCGAAGGTAAATCAAAAAATCGCAGAATCGAAATTATTTTAACTCCAAGGTTAGACGAAATTTCTAAAATGTTGAATGAACTATAATACTAAAAAAAGGCACTAAATTTTAGTTACTTTTTTATATTTAATAATTTCTTTTTAAATTTTATAGACTTGAGTATTCAATTGATGCAACATTTCGGTTGTCATATTGTCGAGAAAAAAATCGTTTTTCCAACCCCAATCTTCACGTGCACAAGTATCATTAATACTTGCAGGCCATGAATCAGCAATTTTTTGACGAAAATCGGGTTCGTA
>JAYUFJ010000018.1:0-2656 GCA_043738775.1 Flavobacterium sp.
TCGTCGTGCATAACTGGAATATTTAGCTCTTCAACTAATCGCCTCTCTATTTCAAACGATTCGGGTGCTTTAATATCTTCTAAATTAATGCCTCCAAAAGTAGGCGCTATGTTTTTTACGGTTTCAATAAAAGCATCAATATCTTTGGTTCCTATTTCTATGTCGAAAACATCGATTCCTGCAAAAATCTTAAATAATAATGCTTTACCTTCCATCACTGGCTTTGAGGCTTCGGGACCAATATCGCCCAAACCTAAAACAGCTGTTCCATTAGTGATAACTGCAACCAAATTTCCTTTAGCAGTATATTTGTAAACATTATTAACATCTTTGGCAATTTCCAAACAAGGTTCGGCTACACCTGGCGAATAGGCTAATGATAAATCGCGTTGTGTGGCATATTTTTTGGTGGGTAATACTTGAATTTTTCCAGGTGTAGGCTTGGCGTGATATAAAAGTGCTTCCCGTCGTTTACTGTCTTTATGCATCTTAACTTTTGTTTACTAATTTGCAAAGATAATTTACTTAAAACTAAAAGAAAACATTTTATGAAATAGTTTTTTAAAAATTAAAACCATCAAAACCACATTTTTATTAATTTTGCTTATATGCTAAACATTAAAAATTACCTCGATTCAACATATTTAAAAACTGCCAATCAAGCCAAAGTATCGGAAACAGTAAATAAAAAAATTGTTATAAATGCAATTAATGAGGCTATTGATGAAGGTTTCAAATTAATAATGATTCTTCCAAATTATGTATCGTTAGCAAAAAAAATGATTGTAAATTCAAAATCGAGTGTAACAATTGGAACTGTAATTTCGTTTCCTGAAGGAACCAATTCAATTATTATAAAACTAAACGAAGCAGAAAATGCAATAAAAAATGGTGCCGATGATTTGGATTTTGTAATAAACTACAAGGCGTTTAAAAATAATGAAATTGATTTGGTTAAAACCGAAGTGTTGCAATGTACAAAACTAGGAATTATTAATAACAAAATTGTAAAATGGATTATTGAAACTGCTGCATTGAATGATACCGAAATTATCAAAATTTGTACTTTGATTAAAAATGTAGTACTATCGAATTTTAAAGAAAGTGATTATCAATTTATTTTTATAAAATCGTCAACAGGTTTTTTTGATACAGAAAATAATTTACCCAACGGAGCGACTTTGGAAAATATAGTCATAATGCTTGAAAACGGTTCGCCATTATCAATAAAAGCCTCTGGAGGAATTAAATCGTACAATGAAGCACTGTCGATGATACAATTAGGTGTTAAACGTATCGGAACTTCGTCGGCGAAAGCAATTGCAAATAAATCATTTGGTACGTCGAATTATTAATGACCTTTTTTTATTTACTTTCTTTCAAAACCATATCAATAGTTATTGCGCTCGCCAAAATTGCCATTTTGTGTTCCTTGTTCGTTATATTATCATTTAGGTTTACGTTGTATTTGTCGGCAGTGGTAAACATTTCTTGTGCTAAACCCGCCCATTTTTTTGATATCTTACCAATTTCATTGTTTTGAGCATCTTTAATAATAAAATTCCAAGCTTTCCAGTCGCCTGTAATTGATGCAATTGGTTTATCATTTTTATCAGAAATATTGAAAGTAGGTTTAAAAAATTTAAATTTTTGGGTAATCATTCCTATTTTATTTCCATCGGCATCGGCAATCGTAATTTTCGACATCCAAAAAGTCCACCCTCTAGAAATAGTAGCTTCTACTTGATCAATCTCATCTTTAATTTCTAATAAAAACGGAAGCATAGGTTTTTTTAGCAACAAACGTAACATTTTTTGTCCTGTTGTTAATTTTTGCTTTACTGCTCCAACATTTTTACCATCGCCATCATAAATGTTATATACGTTTTCAAATTTAAAAAAATTTACTTTTTCATCAATAAAATAGGTATTTGAATCAAAAAAATTAGAAATCATAGTTTTTGTTTTACAGGTTATAAATTGTTTGCTAATGTAGTAATTCGTTTAATATCTTGCTCTTTACTTTTAGGATAAATTAATAATACATTTTCATTGTCAACAATAATATAATCGTGCAAACCGTCGATTACAACCAATTTTTCGGCTTCGGAATGAATTATATTATTGGAAGCATTTTCTAAAATAACTGTTGCATTTACAACCGTGTTATTGTTCCCATCTTTATCTAATTTTTCGTGCAATGAACCCCAAGTTCCAAGGTCGTTCCAATCGAAAGTTGCTGGTAAAACGAATACATTTTTAGCATTTTCCATTATGGCATAATCTATTGAAATGTCTTCGGCTTCATTGTAATTTTTGTTTATAAAATCTTGTTCTGTTACAGTATTGTAGTGTAAAATCCCTTTATTAAAAAGGGCATTCATTTGGGGTTGGAATTTTTCAAACGAACTTGTAATTGCCTTTACACTCCAAATAAAAATACCTCCATTCCATAAAAAATTACCTTGTTCCAAAAATAATTTTGCGGTTTCGTAGTTTGGTTTTTCTCGAAATTGATTTACTGTTTTTATTGAATTTTTATCTGATTTATCATATTCAATATAACCAAAACCAGTATTAGGAAATGTAGGTTGAATACCTAAAGTCATTAAAGCATCATTATTTGCACAATAATCAAAACATTTTTTTAGGTTCA
>JAYUFJ010000019.1:0-7345 GCA_043738775.1 Flavobacterium sp.
ACGCGTCGGAAGTATAGAAAGCCCTATTCCGTTTGTAAAAGCATTGGAAGATCAATATCAACCCAAAGTTCGCTTTGAAATCGAGTTAAAGTCGTTAATCAACTATTAATGAAAAAAAACAGTATAAAAATAGACATGTAAACTTTAGCACTAAATAATGCAATTTAAAATAACTTAAATTAAAAATTTGAATACCAACAAATTAAAAATATTTAACGACCCAATTTATGGTTTTATTACCATACCAAATTCGTTAATTTACGATTTAATCCAACATCAGTTTTTTCAGCGTTTACGACGAATTTCACAAATGGGGTTATCATATTTAGTTTATCCTGGTGCACATCATACTCGTTTTCACCACGCTTTGGGGTGTTTGCATTTGATGCAAAAAGCCGTTCAAACACTTAAATTTAAAGGAATACTAATTTCTAACGAAGAAGAAACCGCACTTTATATTGCCATTTTGTTACACGACATTGGTCACGGGCCATTTAGTCACGCCCTTGAAAATAGTATTGTTGAAGAAGTTCACCACGAAGAAATTTCATTACTATTTATGAATGCATTAAATTTAGAATTTGATGGTAAATTAATATTGGCGATTCAAATTTTTAAAGGAGAATATCATAGAAAATTTATGTTGCAACTCATTTCTAGTCAATTAGATATGGATAGGATGGATTATTTAAAACGCGACAGTTTTTACAGCGGAGTTGCCGAAGGGAACATAAATTCCGACCGATTAATTCAAATGCTAAATGTTCAAGATGACGTTTTAGTAATGGAAGAAAAAGGAATTTACTCTATCGAAAAATTTTTAATGGCAAGGCGATTAATGTATTGGCAGGCCTATTTGCATAAAACAAGTGTAGTTGCCGAAATGACTTTGACAAAAATTTTAAAACGAGCCAAAGAATTATCACAAAAAGGAATTGTTTTAGAAAGTAGTAAACCATTATCATTTTTTTTAAATACTAAAATTTCAAATAAAAATTTTGATACCTCTATTTTAAATCTTTTTGCACAACTAGACGATTTTGACGTAATGAGTGCTATTAAAAATTGGCAATTTAATGATGATTTTGTGCTAAGTTCACTTTCAAAAATGATAATTAACCGTGATTTATTAAAAATTTCGATGCTCGATGAAAAACCAAATACAGAAATTTTAGAAAATTATAAAAAATCTTTTGCTAAATTACACAACATTTCCGAAAACGAAGCATCTTATTTTGTATTCAAAGGTAAGTTAAAAAACCAAGCCTACAATAAAGAAAGTGAGCCAATTAGCATCTTAAAAAAAGATAAAACTGTTGAAAACATTGTTGATTCGTCCGATCAATTACAATTAAAAGCATTATCGAAACCGGTTATCAAATATTATATGTGTTTTCCGAAAGTGTTAAAATAAAGGTAACAATTTAATAAATTTTTTATATTTTTGTAAAAGATGAAATTTACAGCCGAACAAATTGCAGGAATTCTCGAAGGAGAAATAGTTGGAAATCCAAACGCCGAAGTACATACTTTATCAAAAATTGAAGAAGGTAGCGAGGGTTCGTTAACTTTTTTAGCAAATCCTAAGTATCAAAGTTTTATATATTCAACCAAAGCAACAATTGCAATTGTTAACAAAAATTTTGAACCAGAACAACCGCTTGAAATTACCTTAATTAAAGTTGAAGATGCATACAAGTCTTTCTCTAAATTGTTGGAATACTACAACCAAGTTAAATTGATGAAATCGGGCATCGAACAACCCTCGGTAATTTCTGAAGATGTAATTTATGGTGATGGATTGTACTTGGGAAGTTTTGCATACATTGGCAAAAACGTAAAAATTGGCATTAACGTAAAAATATATCCCAATTCATTTATTGGCGATAATGTTGAAATAGGAAATAATTGTGTTTTCTTTGCTGGGGCAAAAATATATTCGGAAACAATAATTGGAAATAATTGCACCATTCATTCGGGAACAATAATAGGCTCCGACGGTTTTGGATTTGCACCATCCGAAGACGGCTCATATAATAAAGTACCTCAAATAGGTAACGTTATTTTAGAAGATAATGTTGAAATAGGAGCGTGTACTACTATTGACAGAGCAACTTTAGGTTCAACAATTATCCGAAAAGGTGTAAAGCTAGACAATCAAATTCAAATTGCTCATAATGTTGAAATAGGAGAAAATACTGTTATTGCAGCCCAAACTGGAATTGCTGGCTCAACCAAAATAGGTAAAAATTGCCAAATAGGTGGGCAAGTTGGAATTGCTGGGCATTTAATTATTGGAAATAATGTACGAGTACAGGCACAATCGGGCATCGGTAGAAATATTAGAGACGGAGAAACATTGCAAGGAAGTCCATCATTTGGATATTCAGATTTCAGTAAGTCATATGTTCATTTTAAAAATTTACCAAGAATAATTCGTGAATTTGAAGAATTGAAAAAGAAAATAAATAATTAAAAAGTTTATTCGTTTAAGCTGTTTAAGATAGATTAAACAAGTTGTAATATTTTAATTATCAAACAATTTAAAAAACAAAAAACTATACATTAAAATGATAGTAAAACAAAAAACTATAAAACAAGAAATTTCGCTTACTGGAGTTGGATTACATACGGGCAAAGAGGTTAAAATGACTTTTAAACCTGCGCCTATTAATAACGGATATACTTTTGTTCGTGTTGATTTAGAAGGTTCTCCTGTAATTGAAGCCGACGCAAATTATGTGGTTAATACGCAACGAGGCACTAATTTGGAAAAATTGGGTGTTAAAATTCAAACATCAGAACACGTTTTGGCAGCATTTGTTGGATGTGATGTTGATAATGTAATTATTGAATTGAACGAATCAGAACCTCCAATTATGGATGGTTCATCAAAGTTTTTTGTTGAAGCAATCGAAAAAGTTGGTGTTGAACAACAAGATGCGGAAAGAAAATATTACATAGTTCGTGAAAATATTTCATTTACCGATGAAACCTCAGGAAGTGAAATTTTGATAATGCCATCCGAAGAATATCAAGTTACTACAATGGTAGATTTTGGCACTAAAGTTCTAGGAACTCAAAATGCTACAATGAAAAACATAGCCGAATTTAAAACAGAAATTGCCAATTGTAGAACCTTTAGTTTTCTTCATGAACTTGAAACTTTATTGGAAAATGGGTTAATAAAAGGAGGCGATTTGAATAATGCAATTGTATATGTTGACAAAGAAATTTCGACTTCAACAATGGAAAATCTTAAAAAAGCATTTAATAAAGATAAAATTAGTGTTAAAGAGAACGGAATTTTAGACAATTTAACTTTGCATTATCCAAATGAAGCTGCACGACACAAATTGCTTGATGTTGTAGGTGATTTGGCATTAATCGGAATTCGTTTAAAAGGAAAAGTTATCGCTAATAAACCAGGTCATTTTGTAAACACACAATTTGCCAAAAAAATGGCTAAAATAATTAAAATAGAAGAACGAAATTATGTTCCTGTTTACGATTTGAATCAAGAACCATTGATGGATATTCATAAAATAATGAGTATTTTACCCCATAGACCTCCATTTTTATTCATTGATAGAATTTTAGAAATGTCCGAAAATCACGTTGTTGGTTTGAAAAATGTAACCATGAACGAACCTTTTTTTGTAGGTCATTTTCCCGAAGCTCCAGTAATGCCAGGGGTAATTATTGTTGAAGCAATGGCGCAAACAGGAGGGATACTAGTTTTAAGTACCGTTCCAGATCCAGAAAATTATTTAACCTTTTTTATGAAAATAGACAATGTTAAGTTTAAACACAAAGTATTGCCAGGTGACACTTTAATTTTTAAATGCGATTTAATTACATCAATTCGTCGCGGAATTTGTCACATGCAGGCCAATGCTTACTCGAATGGAAAATTAGTAGCGCAAGCCGAATTGATGGCGCAAATAGCAAAAAAATCTTAAATTATGAATCAACCATTAGCATATGTACATCCAGGAGCAAAAATTGCAAAAAACGTAGTTATTGAACCTTTTACAACTATAAATAATAATGTTGAAATAGGAGACGGAACTTGGATTGGCTCCAACGTTACTATAATGGAAGGTGCTCGAATAGGAAAAAATTGCAATATTTTTCCTGGAGCGGTTATAGCAGCAGTTCCTCAAGATTTAAAATTTGGAGGTGAAGATTCACTTGCAATAATTGGTGATAATACTACTATAAGAGAGTGTGTTACTATAAATAGAGGTACAATTGCATCGGGTCAAACTCGTATTGGAAAAAATTGTTTGATAATGGCAACAGCCCATATTGCACACGATTGTCACATTGGAGATAATGCAATTATAGTAAACGGAGTTGCACTTGCAGGGCACGTAATTGTTGGTAATCATGCAATTATTGGTGGCTTGGCTGCCATTCACCAATTTATACACATTGGTGATCACGCAATGATTTCTGGCGGTTCATTGGTTCGTAAAGATGTACCACCTTTTACAAAAGCCGCAAAAGAACCATTATCCTATGTTGGTATTAATTCGGTAGGATTAAGAAGACGCGGTTTTACAACCGAGAAAATACGTGAAATTCAAGAAATTTATAGAATTTTATATCAAAAAAACTATAATACAACTCAAGCATTAGGGATAATCGAGGCCGAAATGGAAGCTACTCCCGAACGTGATGAAATAATTATGTTCATCAGAAATTCATCTAGAGGTGTAATGAAAGGATACACTGGCGCATCATAAAATTTAATATTATAAAACTCAAATTAAAAAATTTAACCTAAAATAAAAAATTTAAAATCTAAAATAAAAAATGGCATCTACATCAGACATTAAAAACGGATTGTGCATCAAATTCAATCACGACATTTATAAAATTATCGAATTTTTACACGTTAAACCAGGAAAAGGACCTGCATTTGTTAGAACAAAATTAAAAAGTTTATCGAACGGAAAAGTTTTAGACAACACTTTTTCTGCAGGACACAAAATTGAAGAGGTTCGAGTAGAAACCCATACTTACCAATTTTTATACGCCGAAGGAGAACAATTTCATTTTATGAATACCGAATCGTTTGAGCAAATTACATTAGAAAAAAAAGTGCTAGACAATTCCGATTTGTTGAAAGAAGGAACTAATGTAATGGTTCAAGTAAACACCGAAACTGACTTGCCATTATCAATCGATATGCCTTCGTCAATAGTTTTAGAAGTTACTTATGCCGAACCAGGTATTAAAGGAAATACGGCAACAAACGCAACAAAATCAGCTACTGTAGAAACTGGTGCTTCAATTAATGTGCCTTTATTTATAAACGAAGGTGATAAAATTAAAATTGATACTAGTTCACGATCTTATATGGAAAGAGTAAAGGAATAGTTTTAGTTTTAAGTCGCCGTTATTAGAAAACTGAAACTTAAAATCGAGTTTATAACTACAAACTAAATAAATGAAATTCTCAAGAACACATTCTTTGAAAGAAATTGCATCAATTTTGAAATGTAAATTTGTTGGCGACGACAATTTTTTGGTTCAAGGTATGAACGAAATTCACGTAGTTACCCAAGGAGATATAGTTTTTGTAGATCATCCAAAATATTACGATAAAGCTTTACAATCAGCCGCAAGCGTTGTTTTAATTAACAAAAAAGTTGATTGCCCTAAAGGCAAAGCATTGTTAATTTCGGATGATCCTTTTCGCGATTTTAATATTTTAACCAATCATTTTCGACCTTTTCAATCTACAAATTTAAATATATCCGTTTCTGCCAAAGTTGGTATAGGAACAGTAATTCAACCCAATTGTTTTATAGGCAATAATGTATCAATTGGTAAAAATTGCATTATTCATTCCAACGTTTCTATATATGATAATACAATAATTGGTGATTACGTTATTATTCAAGCGGGAACTATTTTAGGAGCCGATGCCTTTTATTATAAAAAACGTACCGATGGTTACGATCAACTACTTTCTGGCGGTAGAGTTATAGTAGAAAATAATGTGGGAATTGGTGCTTTGTGCACTATTGATAAAGGAGTTACTGGCGATACAACTATAGGCGAAGGTACAAAAATTGACAATCAAGTTCATGTAGGTCACGATACAATTATTGGAAAAAAATGTTTAATAGCTGCTCAAACTGGTATAGCAGGTTGTGTAATAATTGAAGATGAAGTGACAATTTGGGGACAAGTAGGAACAACATCTGGAATTACAATAGGAGCAAAAGCAGTTATTTTGGGGCAAACAGGAGTTACAAAATCAGTTCAAGGAGGGAAGTCCTATTTTGGAACACCTATACAAGAATCTCGTGAAAAATTAAAGCAATTAGCCAACATAAAACGCATACCAGAACTATTAAATAACACAAAAAAATAATGCAACCAAAAGATTTAGTGCTTGATTTTTATAAACCCGATGTGCTTTTAGATAGAAACGCTGTAAATGAGTTTCTTCATTCCCAAGCAACAATAGATTGGAACAGCAGTAAGGGATTTGTTGAAATGAGTCGACACGATATTTTAAATTTAACCGATGATTTGAATAGATCATACATTCGTTCAAAAATAAGAATTAGCCATATTATCGAAGAAGGGAATTTGGTTTCTGTTCGTTATTCGCATTTTGTAAAAACAGTTGAAAACCCGAGAGAGGAAATGCTTTTGGCCAATTTTTTTGTTATATGGGAAATTAAAGATAACAAATTGTTTAAAGGATTTCAAATGAGCAATTTTTAAAAAATTACATTATTTTTTTAAAACTTTTATTCAACTTGTCCATTTTCAAATTTTTCTAAACGCTCTATTAATTTTTTATTTTCACTCTTTAAATTTGCAATTGTTTTTTGAATTTATAACTTGAATTTAATTTATTTTAAAATTTGGCTTTTACTTTTTGTTTAAAGTCCAAAATACTTTCAAATCAACTTTAATTTCATAAGTTTTATTTACTATTTTTTCTACACCAATAAATCTAAACCATCTGTGGATTAAAAAACTAAATCAATAAAAATTTTAATAAATTTGATACTTTATTAATTAAAAATCACAACTTTTTATTACTTTTGCACATCAAAATTAAATCAATTCCAAAACAAAAACTATACTATGAGTGTTTTAGTTAACAAAAATTCAAAAATTATTGTACAAGGTTTTACAGGTAGTGAAGGTACTTTTCACGCCGAGCAAATGATTGAATACGGAACCAATGTAGTAGGAGGAGTAACTCCTGGTAAAGGTGGTTCAACCCATTTGGATCGACCAGTATTTAATACAGTAAAAGACGCTGTTGAAAAAGCAGGAGCCGATACTACTATTATTTTTGTTCCACCCG
>JAYUFJ010000020.1:0-2639 GCA_043738775.1 Flavobacterium sp.
AAAATAATTTTTCAAACGGCCAAATTTTAGAGAGTTTTTCGCCAGTTGACGGTCAATTAATTGCTAAAGTAAAAACCACAACCGTTGCTGATTATGAAAAAGTTATTCAATCGGCAACCGAAGCCTTCAAAACTTTCAAAATGATGCCAGCACCACAAAGAGGTGAAATAGTGCGTCAATTTGGAGAAAAATTACGAAAAAACAAAGAAGCACTCGGTAAATTAGTTTCTTACGAAATGGGAAAATCACTTCAAGAAGGCTATGGCGAAGTACAAGAAATGATTGATATTTGTGATTTTGCAGTAGGTCTTTCACGACAATTACACGGATTAACAATGCACTCCGAACGCCCCGGGCACAGAATGTACGAACAATACCACCCAATGGGAATTGTTGGTATCATTTCTGCATTTAATTTTCCAGTAGCAGTTTGGGCTTGGAATACGGCTTTGGCTTGGATTTGTGGCGATGTTTGTGTTTGGAAACCATCCGAAAAAACTCCATTATGTGGTATTGCTTGTCAAAATATAATTGCTGAGGTTATTAAAGAAAACAATCTTCCTGAAGGAATTTCTTGTTTAATTAACGGGGATTATAAAATAGGAGAATTATTAACTTCCGATAAAAAAGTACCTTTAATTTCGGCAACTGGTTCAACAAGAATGGGAAAAATTGTAGCACAAACTGTTGCAGCTCGTTTAGGAAAATCATTATTAGAATTGGGTGGAAACAATGCCATAATTGTAACTCCAGATGCGGATATTAAAATGACGGTAATTGGAGCCGTTTTTGGAGCCGTAGGAACCGCAGGACAACGTTGTACTTCAACCCGAAGATTAATTATTCATGAAAGCATATACGATAAAGTTAAAGACGCTGTAACTTCGGCTTACAAACAATTACGTATTGGAAACCCGCTCGATGAAAAAAATCATGTAGGGCCATTAATAGATACGCATGCAGTTGAAATGTACAACAATGCATTAACCAAAGTAGTTGCCGAAGGCGGAAAAATTTTGGTAGAAGGAGGTGTATTATACGGCGAGGGTTACGAAAGTGGTTGTTACGTAAAACCAGCAATTGCCGAGGCAGATAATTCTTTTGAAATTGTGCAACACGAAACTTTTGCACCAGTTTTATATTTATTAAAATACTCTGGTGATGTTTTAAATGCAATCGAATTACAAAACGGAGTGGCTCAAGGATTATCATCAGCAATAATGACCAATAATTTACGTGAAGCTGAAGCCTTTTTATCCGTTGCAGGTTCCGATTGTGGAATTGCAAACGTAAACATTGGAACATCAGGAGCAGAAATTGGTGGTGCTTTTGGTGGCGAAAAAGAAACGGGTGGCGGACGCGAATCAGGATCAGATGCCTGGAAAGTATATATGCGACGTCAAACTAATACTATCAATTACACTACTAGTTTACCTTTGGCTCAAGGAATTAAATTTGATTTATAAAAATAGAAATAGTAAAAAAGCGTTCAACTTAATTGAACGCTTTTTTATGACTTATAATAATTTAACCACAAGTTTTTTACAATTAATACTTAAACTAGTAGCAGCATAACTTGTTTGTTGTAAAGCATCTTCAGTATCAGAAAATGATGTTAAAACCCCATCTTCAAATTTAATTTCTTTTAACAACTTTGATTTGGTAGCGTTATAAATTTTTAAACTGCCGTTTTGTTTTTTCGACGGATTAATTAACGCCCAATCCAATAAATCTTGTGAAACATCCGAATGATTCATTGTTATTGATAAATAATAAGTAATTTCAACTTTTGATGGCGTAATTGTTTTAGTATCTTCCATAACTGCAGGAATCTCGTTAAACGAACTGCTGTAAGAAGCGTTAGAAATACAATACTTCTTGGCGTTAACTTCCAAAATTATAATACAATCATTAACATCTTTTTCTTGTTTTACAGCTTGCGACAAAGACTTTGTAGGCGTTAGTAAAACAAACAAAAGGAACATTTTTAAGCTAATCATTACGTTTTTTGACATTTTTTTGATTTTTTAAATTAACAATTAATAAAGGGTTTCATTTTTAAGGAACTTTACATCCAATACTTGCTTCCCAAATGGCAAACCAGTCTTGAATTTCGAGTGTAATACTATTTTTTAAATTTTTAATTCGTTCTAAATTTGTAGTTCCAATTACCGGAATTATTTTTGCTGGATGTTGCTTTAACCAAGATAAAAGTAAAATATCAAACCCAACGTTGTACTTTTTATCTAATGGTAACAAAACTTTTTTAATACGATTTGATTTCTCAGATTCATCTTTAAAAACACTTCCCAAAGGATTCCAAGACATACATTTAATATTATTAAGTTGCATATAGTCTAAACTTCCATCCAACATTGGTTCTAAATGCGTTGTAGAAAATTGAATTTGATTGAAAGAAACCTCAGTTTTTGAACAAATTAAATTGCTTTGTGAAGCGGTAAAATTAGACAGTCCAAATTTCAAAATTTTCCCTTCATATTTTAATTTTTCAATCGCTTCTGCAATTTCATCGGGTTGCATTAATGGGCTTGGTCTGTGAAGTAAAAGAACATCTAAATAATCTGTTTGTAAATTTTTTAATGAATTTTCAACACTCCAAATAATGTGCTTTTTTGAAT
>JAYUFJ010000021.1:0-7252 GCA_043738775.1 Flavobacterium sp.
AACCCAATTTTGGATTGGGATAAATATGAAGAAGAACTTTTAGAACGATTAGGTTCCGATAATAAAATGGTGCGATTGTTAACAAACAGAGCTAAATCGAACCCAAAAAGAATTGTTTTTGCCGAAGCCGATCATTTAGATGTTTTAAAAGCTGCACAAATTGTTCACGAAGAAGGAATTGGTTTTCCGATACTTTTAGGCGACAAAGAAGTAATTTTAGAATTAAAAGAAGAACTAGGTTTTGATGCCGATGTGCCAATTTTTGACCCAAAAACATCCGAAGAAGACCAACGAAGGTTACGATATGCCGACCATTATTGGGAAGCTAGAAAACGCCGCGGGATTTCACTTTTAGATGCTCAAAAATGGATGCGTGAACGTAATTATTTTGCCGCAATGATGGTAAATGAAGGCGATGCCGACGCAATGGTTTCGGGCTATTCACGAAGTTATCCATCGGTAGTAAAACCATTAATGCAGTTAATTGGCAAAGCTCCAGGAATTTCGTTAATTGCAACAACCAACATGATGATGACCAATAGAGGACCAATGTTTTTATCGGATACTGCAATAAACCCAAATCCAACTGCCGACGATTTGGCAAAAATTGCCTTGATGACCGAAAAAACGGTTCGAATGTTTGGTTTAGAACCTGTAATTGCAATGGTTTCGTTTTCTAATTTTGGTTCATCACAACACGAAAGCGCTACCAAAGTGCGTGATGCAGTTGCGTATTTACACAAATATTATCCAGATTTAGTGGTTGATGGCGAAATTCAATCCGATTTTGCTTTAAATCCCGATTTGTTAAAAAAGAAATTCCCATTTTCTAAATTGGTAAATAAAAAAATTAATACTCTAATTTTTCCTAATTTAGAATCGGCAAACATAACCTATAAACTATTAAAAGAGTTGTATAAAGTTGATTCGGTAGGACCTATAATGTTAGGAATGGAAAAACCTGTACACATTTTTCAACTTGGAGCAAGTGTAGAAGAAATGGTAAATATGGCAGCTGTTGCAGTTGTAGATGCTCAAGGAAAAGCAAAGTTAAACAAATTGAAGTTTGATTAAATAGTTTAAAAATTCAATTTTAAAAAAAGAATCCTATTTACAACTTTAAAAAGGGTAACCACTTTGTTGTTCATCTTTTTTATTATATTTGGGGCTTATTTAAAATTATGATTGCTCATATTCAAGGAAAATTAGTCGAAAAAACTCCAACTGATGTTGTAATAGATTGTGGTGGAGTAGGTTATCATATAAACATTTCACTTCATACCTACGGTTTGATACCCAATTCCGATTTGATAAAATTGTTTACTCATCAAATTATTAAAGAAGATTCACATTCTTTATATGGTTTTGTTGAAAAATCGGAACGAGAGATTTTTAAAATGCTATTATCTGTTTCGGGTATAGGTGCCAATATTGCAAGAACTATGTTATCATCAATAGAGCCAAAGCAAATTATTCAAGCCATTGCCACTGCCAATTTGGTTGCTATTCAATCAATAAAAGGTATTGGAAGTAAAACGGCACAGCGAGTAATTTTAGATTTAAAAGAAAAAGTGTTAAAAATATACGATTTAAACGAAGTTTCTATGATTCAAAGCAATACAAACCGAGATGAAGCGTTATCTGCTTTAGAAGTTTTGGGTTTTGTGCGTAAAATGTCGGAACGAGTTGTCGATAAAGTAATCAATGAAAATCCAGAGGCTTCGGTTGAAATTATTATCAAACAAGCATTAAAAAATTTATAGTTTTTGAAAACAATTACTCCAATTAATTTAAGGTTTTATAAAACTTTTTTTGTTGTATTTATACTTTTTTTTACTCAACTTTCGTTTTCACAAGATATTGAAAATGACACTATTAAAGGGTTTAATAAAGGGAAAATAAAATTAGGGAATCCTCGAAGTATTGTTGAGGCATACACTTACGACCCTAATATTGATCGCTATGTATATACTAAAAGCTTTGACGGTTTCAACATTAATTATCCTATAATTCTTACGCCCAAAGAATATCAAAAATTAGTATTACGGGAATCAATGCGAGATTATTTCAAGAAAAAATCGGATGCAATTGATGGTAATAAAGAAGGAAGCGAAGCCGCAAAAAAGAATTTATTACCCCGATATTATGTAAACAATAGCTTTTTCGAATCAATTTTCGGAAGCAATACTATTGATGTTAAACCAACAGGTTCGGTAGAAATTGACTTGGGGGCACGTTATACTAAACAAGATAATCCAGCATTTTCACCTCAAAATCGATCCACAACTACGTTCGATTTTAATCAACGAATAAGCATGAGTTTAACGGGAAAAGTAGGAACTCGACTTAGCGTTAATGCCAATTACGATACTCAATCTACCTTTGCGTTTCAAAACTTAATAAAATTAGAATACGCTCCAACAGAAGACGATATAATTCAAAAAATTGAAGTAGGAAACGTGAGTATGCCATTGTCGAATTCATTAATTCGAGGCGCACAGAGCTTGTTTGGTGTAAAAGCGCAATTACAATTTGGTAAAACAACAGTTACAGGAGTTTTTTCGGAACAAAAATCGCAAACCAAAAGTGTAACCTCACAAGGTGGTGGAACTATTCAAGATTTTGAACTTTTTGGATTGGATTATGATGCCGACAGACACTTTTTTTTATCACAATATTTTCGTAATAAATACGATATTACTTTACGAAATTATCCTGTAATTGACAGTCGAGTTCAAATTACCCGATTGGAGGTTTGGGTTACCAACAAGCAAAATCGAATTTTACCAGCCAACAACAACTTACGAAATGTGGTTGCCTTACAAGATTTAGGTGAAGCACAATTAACAGGATTAAACAACCCTCAAATCATCGCATTAAGTGTTATTCCGCCAAGTTTTTTTACGTCTGCAATTGACACCCCTAGCGACAATGCCAATAACCAATACAATCCGTTAACTATAGGAACAACAGGATTATTAAATGCTGGGATTCGTGATATTACTCAAGGAACTGCTGGTTTTAATAATGGCATCAATATTTTAGAAGGTCGTGATTACTCAAAATTAGAAAATGCCCGAAAATTATCTCCAAACGAATATACATTTCATCCACAATTGGGCTATGTTTCTTTACAACAAAAATTAGCAAATGATGAGGTTTTAGGTGTTGCTTATCAGTATACAATAGGAAGCACGGTTTATCAAGTTGGAGAATTTGGAACAGACGGAGTAGATGCAACTCAAGTTACGGGTGGAATTCCAGTTTCACAAAGCTTAATTTTAAAAATGCTTAAAAGTAACTTGACCGATGTAAACAAACCTATTTGGAACTTGATGATGAAAAATATTTATCAAATTCCGCAAGCTTACCAATTACAACAAGACAATTTTAAATTTAACATTTTATATACCAATCCATCTCCATTAAATTATATTGCTCCTGCTAATGCCGCATCACCATTGCCAATAGGCGTTGCCGAAACTCCTTTATTGAAAGTTTTTAATGTAGATAAATTGAGTTTTAATAATGACCCTCAACCCAATGGTGATGGTTTTTTTGATTTTATTCCTGGATTGACTATTGATCCTCAAAACGGGCGATTAATTTTTACAAGTATTGAGCCTTTTGGAAAACTTTTATTTGAAAAACTACGAACTAATCCAACAGAAGATTATAACGGTACATTTTATAACGATAACCAAACGAAATACGTTTTTAGAAATATGTACACCAAAACCCAGGCATCGGCTTTGCAAGACAGTGATAAAAACAAATTTTTATTAAAGGGAAAATTTAAATCAAGTTCTGGTGATGGAATCCCGATAGGTGCATTTAATGTTCCAAAAGGATCGGTTGTTGTAACCGCAGGTGGTCGCAGATTGGTTGAAGGTATAGATTACAGTGTAAATTATCAGGCCGGAAGAGTTCAAATTTTAGATCCATCGTTAAAAGCATCAAATACCCCAATTAATGTTTCTGTAGAAAATAATTCGGTTTTTGGGCAACAAACACGACGTTTTTATGGCTTTAACGTAGAGCATAAATTTTCAGATAAATTTGTAATTGGTGCTACAATGCTTCGATTGTCGGAGCGACCATTTACACAAAAATCTGTTTACGGACAAGAGTCGGTTAACAATACCATTTTTGGTTTCAATACAAGTTTTTCAACCGAAGTTCCATTTTTAACCCGTATGGTAAACAAATTACCAAATATGGATACCGATGTGCCTTCGAATATTTCTTTTAGAGGTGAAATTGCTTATTTAAAACCTGATACACCTGATGCGGATAAGTTCAACGGTCAATCTACAGTTTACGTTGACGATTTTGAAGGTTCACAATCCAACATTGATATGTCAGCCGCATACGCTTGGTCATTGGCTTCAGTTCCTGTAAGAAATGCTGGAACAACCGATTATAATGATTTTAACGAAAGTTCGGTAACTACAAGTTATGGTGAAAAAAGAGCTAAAATCAACTGGTATTCTATTGATCCTATTTTTTATTCCAACCGTCCTTCTGGTACCTCTACCGATGATTTATCACTAAATTCAACACGTCGTATTTTTACAACCGAATTGTTTAATGTAGATATAGCAACTGGACAATCACAAGTAACAAATACATTAGATTTAACATACTATCCTACCGAAAGAGGACCTTATAATTTTAATTTGGCAGCATCATCATCGAATGTTTTACCTAATCCAAGTGATAATTTTGGCGGAATTATGCGTTCTATAAATGCAACAAATTTTCAACAAAGTAATGTTGAATACATTCAATTTTGGATGTTAGATCCTTATTACGACCCAAGAGTAGCCTCATTTGCTGGAACACCAAATGGTCCTGCCGCAGCATTAAATACGGGTAAAATTTTATTTAATTTAGGTGAAATTTCCGAAGATGTTTTAAAAGATGGACGCAAGCAATTTGAAAATGGACTAGGAGCAGGGCAAATTACCGTGCAACCACAACCTATTTGGGGCAATGTTCCAGCTTCGCAATCATTAATTTATGCTTTTGATACCGATTCAAACAACCGTACCGCTCAAGATATTGGTTTAGATGGTTTAAATGATGCTGAAGAAGCTGTAAAATTCCCAACATTTGCCGGGCAGGCCGACCCTTCTGCTGATAATTATCAATATTTTTTAAGTGCTTCAGGAAATTTATTTGACCGATATAAAAACTATAACGGACTTCAAAATAATTCACCAATTGACGTAACAGATACAAATAGAGGAAATTCAACAGTTCCCGATGTGGAAGATATTAATCGTGATAATACGATGAATACTATTAATGCTTATTACGAATACGGTATAAAAGTTAGCCCAACCGATTTAGCAACTGTGGGTCAAAATTACATTACTGACATTCAAAATAGAGATATTTCAACATTGGCAAACGGCGAAACAACAAAGGCTCGTTGGATTCAATTTAAAATTCCAATTACAAATCCAGATCGTATAATTGGCGGAATATCAGATTTTACAACCATTCGTTTTATGCGAATGTTTATGACCGGATTTTCAAATAAAGTAACAATTCGTTTTGGTTCATTGGATTTGGTTCGAAGTGAATGGCGTAAAGCAAACAACACTTTGGGTATTAACGTTCCTGTACAACCAACTCCGCCGGCACCTATAATTCCGGATCCTACATCGTTTACCGTTCAAGCAGTAAACATTCAAGAAAATGGCGATAGAGTACCTATTAATTATGTAACGCCACCAGGAGTTGCTCGTGAACAAATTTACAACAACAATACTTTATTGCGTCAAAACGAACAGTCACTGTCGTTAAGAGTTTCAGGAACGGGATTAGATGTAGCAGATTCAAGAGCCGTTTTTAAAAATATAAGTGTTGATATGCGTCAGTTCAAGCGGTTAAAAATGTTTTTACACGCCGAAGCTTTAACCAATGATATTTCTCCGTTACAAAATGATGAAATGGTAGGTTTTATTCGTTTTGGAAATGATTTTTCTGAAAATTTTTATCAAGTAGAAATTCCGTTAAAAGTAACACAAGCTGGTGCTACAAACCCTTATGATATATGGCCTGATGCCAATGAAATGGACATTTCGTTAGAATTACTAACCAAACTAAAAATTTTAGCATTAAATCATACTTATGCGCCAGGCGAAATTTTTTATAAAGATGAAAGCATTCTAGATCCTTCATTAAGCGGAAAAATCAATAAATTAAAATTTGGTATTCGAGGAAATCCAAATTTTGGATTAGTACGATTATTGATGATTGGTGTAAAAAATAAAACAACTCAAAAAATTAAAGGTGAAGCTTGGTTTAATGAGTTGCGATTATCCGAAATGGACAATAAAGGCGGTTGGGCAGCCGTAGCCAATTTAGACGCAAATTTTGCAGATTTTGCTACTATAACTTCATCGGGTAAAATGTCGACTGTAGGTTTTGGAACATTAGAACAAAAACCGAATGAAAGAAGCAGAGACGATATTAAACAATACAATATTGTAACCAATTTAAGTTTAGGAAAACTGTTGCCAAAGCGATGGGGATTAAATTTACCTTTCAATTACGCTATTGGAGAAGAATTTATTACTCCTAAATACGACCCATTTAATCAAGATATTGAATTGAAGTTACTAGTCGATAATACTCCAGGAGAAACCGAAAGAAGTAATATTTTAAATAGAGCCATTGATTATACAAAACGAAAAAGCATTAATTTTATTGGTGTAAAACGACAACGTAGTGAAAAACAAAAACCTCATTTTTATGATTATGAAAATGTAACTTTGTCTCATTCATTCAACGAAGTAGAACGGCATAATTTTGAAATTCAAAGTTTTACCGATCAACAAGTTAATACAACAGCCGATTACACTTTTGCTTTTCAGCCAGTTCCTTTAGAGCCATTTAAAAAAGTAAAAGCATTTAGCAAAAGTAATTATTGGCAATTATTAAAAGATTTCAATTTTAATTATTTACCTTCTAGTATTTCGTTCAGTTCCAATATTATTCGCCAATACAACAAACAACAGTTTCGTTTAGTTGACGTTCAAGGAATAGGATTGGATGCGCTTTATCGTCGTAATTATTTATTTAATTATCAATATGGATTCAATTTTAATTTAACCAAATCGTTAAAATTAAATTTCAATGCAACGTCGAACAATGTGGTTCGTAATTATTTAGATGCTAACAATAATCCAGATAATAGTTACACAATTTGGACCGATTATTGGAACGCTGGTGAACCTAA
>JAYUFJ010000022.1:0-7250 GCA_043738775.1 Flavobacterium sp.
TAAGGCTTTGAGTTTATTTAAAAAAAAAATCTCAAATTTTTCAAAATGAGATTTTTTATTTAAATTCAATATCTAAAATTAAAGAATTTTAAATTATATTAAAATTGTTCTCTTCCGGCAAAGTGAAAAGCACCTTCAATAGCAGCATTTTCATCAGAATCTGAACCGTGAACAGCATTTTCTCCAATAGAAGTTGCGTATTTTTTTCGAATTGTTCCATCTACAGCATCTGCAGGGTTTGTAGCTCCAATTAAAGTTCTAAAATCTTCAACTGCATTGTTTTTTTCTAAAATTGCAGCAACAATTGGTCCTCGAGACATAAATTCTACTAATTCTCCATAAAAAGGTCTTGCAGCGTGAACTGAGTAAAATGCTTGTGCATCTGATAGAGTTAATTGAGTAAGTTTTAAAGAAACAATTTTAAAACCACCTTCGGTAATCATATTTAAAATTCCACCAATATGCCCGTTTGCAACTGCATCTGGCTTAATCATTGTAAATGTTCTGTTTGTTGCCATTTTATTTTTATTTAATTTTTAAATTTGGTGCAAAAGTAGTGATTCTATTTCAATTAATATTTGTTTGGCTACAAATTTATTATTGTAAAATTTTGTGATAATGGTTCCAAGTTTTCTTTAATTTTAGAAATTAAATGAGAACCAAATTCCAAATAAAATTCTGAGAAATTTAATTTGCGTTCTTGTAAACCTTGTTTTGGAAACAATTGCTCTTGTAATTCAAAAATACGGTTTAATTTATCGGCATAAACCTTTTTTTCTGCTTTTAACAATCTTTTTTCTAAATTGTCTAAACCTTTTAACTGTTTAGCTTCTTGCGCTTTAACTGCTCCTAAAAAAGATTTATCTGTAAGTTTTGATAATTCTACTAAATTTTCGAATTGTTGTTTTAAGAAATTTTTTTGATCAAAAAAATCAATTTTTAATTTCGAAAATTCTTTGGTTTTAGAAACAAATAACTCTTGTTGATTCAAAAAAAGGTCCTTCCAAAATAAGTTTAATTTATCTGCTTTTTCGGATTGTTTTTTAGTAGTTAATAAAACAGAATTTCGTAACAAAAGTATAGGAAAGGTAACTTTATTTAAGTCAAAATTTGATTTTAACTGAAACCAATAGGCCAACTCGCCTCCGCCACCAATGTAACATAAGTTGGGTAAAATAACTTCTTGATATAAAGGTCGTAAAATTACATTTGGACTAAATTTTTCAGGATTTTTATTTACCTCTTCTAGTATTTCTGCTTCAGTAAATTCAATTTTTGTATTATTTATTTTGTATTTTCCATTTTCAAAAATAATCCGTTCTCGCATAGTATCCTCAATATAAAATAAATTGATTTCACGAGGGTTTACTTGAATTTCATAATCATTATCGATTAATTTTTGGTTTATTTCATTAACTTTTTTAAACGACGATTGATACAATAATTCTTGATTTATGTAAGGTATAAATATTTTTTTTAGATTTTTTGAATCGCCATCTAAAATAACTAACCCGTTACTTTTAAATAGTTCATTTGCTAAAAATCGAGTTGCTTCTGATAGATTGTTTTTTTTGAGGTAACTATTTTTAAATAGTGTTTTTAAATAGGTTGCATTTTCACCAATTCCTATTTCTTTTTCAAATATTTCATAAACTTTTTGTAAACCATCAATTGAAAGTCGTCCAACTGGACCTGAACTTACTTTATTCCATTTAATCTTTGAATTTTTAAAGTTAAAATAATTGACTTCTTCAAAATCGTGATCTTCGGATGCCATCCAATATACTGGTACAAAATTATGTTTCGGATATTTAGTCTTTAATTTTTCGGTTAAATTTATAGTTGAAATTATTTTATATAAAAAATATAATGGACCTGTAAATAAATTTAATTGATGTCCGGTTGTAATTGTAAAGCAATTTGATTCTTTTAGAAATTGAATATTATTTTTTGTTTTATCAGAAAGTTCAAAATTTTTATATTGATTTTCAAGTTCTGATACGAGTATTTTTCTATTTTCAAAGTCATAATTAGTTGATTTTTCGTCAATTTGCTTTTCGAAATTTTCAATACTTGAAAAATGATTATAAAACGAATTCAATTTTGGATTTTGATTCAAATAATCGATAATTATTTTTGAAAAAAACCTAGATTCTTGATACGTTATACAGTCGGTTGGCATAAGTTATTTTTTGTAAAAATAGGAAAATCTTATTGGAAGAAATTAAATTTTAGAAAATTTTAAGGTACGTTATATTTTTTTTAAAAATTCAATTTTAAGTATTTCTTACCGAGTTTAAAACCACATAAAAATATCCTATAAAAAGCATTAAATGAAATGGAAACAATCCAAAATCTCCTAATTGAAAACCTTTATACAATCCGAAAGCAAAATAAACCATCAATAATAGTTCAAAAAACACGTTTTTAGATATGCTATTTGTTAAATAAACATTGTCTTTCCAATTTTCTTTTAGCATTTCAATATTTAATTTTGGTGTTCTTATAAATTCACTTTTTTTACCAAAAAGTCCCTCTAAAACTGCTAATGAATTTTGAAAAGTAAATCCCATTGCAACAGTATAAAAAGTAAAAAACATTCCTATATATTTAATGAAATTTAAAAAGCCTCCGCCATTAATTTTTTTATAGGTGATCCAATAACAAATAAATAATAAAATTGTCGTTATTATAAAAAAGGCTATTATATTGAAATAAATTCCCATTTCTGGATGTTTATGTTTTATAATTAGCATTGGAATACTTAAAAACCCAACTAAAAATAGATTTAAAAACATAGAACTGTTTAGTAAATGTAACAAAGCATGGAATTTTGTTTTTATGGGTAAAGTTTTCGAAAATAATATCTTTGAAGCCATTTTCATTAAATTTTCGGCACCACCTTTATTCCATCGAAATTGTTGTGAGCGAGCCGCACTAAGTATTGCCGGTAATTCTGATGGTGTTTCAACATCTTCTAAATAAATAAACTGCCAATTTTTAAGTTGTGCACGATAACTCAAATCCAAATCTTCGGTTAAAGTATCGGCTTGCCAATTTCCAGCATCTAAAATACAAGTTTTGCGCCAAACTCCGGCGGTTCCATTAAAATTGATGCAATGTTTTTTTGAATTTCTGCCCACTTGTTCCAAGGTAAAATGAGCATCTAGAGCAAATGCTTGAATTTTGGTAAGAATAGAATAATTTCTATTTAAATGCGACCAACGTGTTTGAACTACTCCAATTTTTGGGTTTTTAAAATTTGGAATCGTTTCTTGCAACCAATCTTCTTTAGGCATAAAATCGGCATCGAAAATAGCGATAAATTCTCCTTTTGAAACTTCTAATCCTTCTTTTAATGCTCCAGCTTTGTAACCAATTCTTTCGGATCTATGTATAAATTTTATATCAAATCCTTGATTTTTTAATTCATCAATTTGTTTTTTTGTATCAGTAATACTTTCATCAGTTGAATCATCAAGAACTTGAATTTCAAGTTTTTCTATTGGGTATTTAAGTTTTACAATATTATTCAATAATCTTTCTATTACATATTTTTCATTGTAAAGTGGTAATTGAATGGTTACTAAAGGAATTTCTGAAGGGTTTGAAAAATTAAGTTTTTCAATATTTTCAAGTTGCTTTTTACTTTGTAAATAATTGATTAACAGGTTTAATTGGGCTAAACTGTAAAAAAAAACCATCAATATAGCCAAACAGTAAATGATAAGCAGTATATAAGAAACTTGTAAATTCATTTTTATTATTTAAAGGAATATTTCACAATCCATCCGATTATTTTTATTCCTGCCATTATAGAGCCTTTTAAGGTTCCTGAAACTTTTGATATACCAATTCGGTTTTTATAACGTACTGGAATTTCAATGTAATTTATTTTATTTTTTAAAACTTTTAGTTGCATTTCAACAGTCCATCCATATGTTTTATCTTCCATTTTCAAGGAAATCAACGTATTGTAGTCTATGGCTCTAAACGGTCCTAAATCGGTAAATTTAGAATTAAAAAACCATTTCATCAAAAAAGTCGCCAACCAATTTCCAAAAATTTGTTGCGGAGTCATTGAACCGTTTTCACGAAGGTTTTTATTTCGTGCGCCAATTACAAATAATGTTTTTTTATTAACTATTGGTTGTACCAGTTTAGTTAGCTCTTCAGGGAAATCGGAATAATCACCATCTAAAAATACAATTATGTCTGGTTTTTGGTTTAATTTTGAAACATAATCCATTCCTTTTAAACAAGCATAACCATATCCTTTTTGGCTTTCTAAAAGCACGGTTGCGCCTGCATTTTGTGCAACTTCGATGGTTCTATCGGTTGAATTGTTACTAATTACAATAATTTCATTTACAATTTTTGGAATTTCGGCAATTACATTTGCAATGGCTTTTTCTTCGTTAAACGCAGGAATTATTACTTTAATTATTGACATCTTTAATTAATTTTTAAAACAAATCAGAATTGTCTTTTTTAAATTCTGTAATACTTTCCCATTCTTTTATTTTTTTCCCAACTGCATATTTTTCTGCTTTAACGACTTCTCCTTCATTATAAATTACACTAAAACCGTCTTGCTTGTCATTTTTAAATTCACATTTTTTGATTATTTTTTTTTTGGTGTTATAAAAAATCCACCATTCGGCACGTTTATTATTTTCGAAATGACCTTCCTCTTTTTTTACTCCATTTTCATAATAAAAAAACCAATAATCGACTTTTTTATTGTTTTGCATCCAGCCCTCACTTTTTAGCGTTTTATTTGGATAATAATCACGAACATAAATTTTTTCATCTAAAGAGTGAAAAAGAAAAATAAAATTGAAAAGTAAAATTAGTGATTTCATTTTTTATTTATTTTGATTTAGTAAATCAAGTAAATTTACGTCATTACCTAGTAAAATACTACTAGAATTTATTCTTCCTTTTTCGGATGCATTTTCGAGTTTTAAAACACCTCTTGGGCAAACTGCAGAGCAAATTCCGCAACCAACACAACTTGAGCGCACTATGTTTTCGCCTTTTTGAGCATAAGCACGAACATCGATTCCTTGTTCACAATAAGTAGAACAATTGCCACAAGATATACATTGACCACCATTGGTTGTAATTCTAAATTTAGATTTAAAACGCTGAATTAAACCCATATAAGCAGACAATGGGCACCCAAATCGACACCAAGTTCTGTTTCCTAAAATAGGATAAAAACCAGTTCCAATAACTCCTGCAAAAATAGAACCTATTGCAAAACCATACCATTCATTTATTTTATAGGCATTGATTCCAAATAAAGTACTATCACCCACATTTTCGGGTGCATTGATTATATTATAGGTATTGTAACCAACTACAATTGTCATAATAATTGCAAAAATTAAAATTGGATATATTGTCCAACGTTCAATTTTCCAGGCAATTAATCGTTTATCCGATAATTGACGGTACGGATCGCCTAATGTTTCGGCTAGGCCACCACAACCGCAAACCCAAGAACAATACCAACGTTTTCCATAAAAATACACCATTATCGGAACTATAATTAATGATAAAATTACTCCCCAAAAAAACATAAATTTGCCTAAATGACCTGCTTTTAAATAGTTTTGTATGTTCCAATCGGTTACAAAATTATAGTCTAGTGGCCATGCATTTTTTAAATCGGCACCTGGTAAACCAAATAACGGCAACAATTCAACTAATAGAAAAGCGAAAATAATTTGAAAAAAAAGCACGCTTGCCGTTCGTATAATTTGATATTGATTGTGTCGATATTTAATTATCATACGAATTCCCATTACAATCATCGATGTGCAATACAAAATTCCGTATAAAAACCATTGCGATGCTTTACCATCTTTAATAAAAAGTTGTTTTAATGGGTCGACAATTATTGTCCAATTGGTAATTAAATGAGGATTAAAATATAATAAAATGTAAAATGTAAATAAAAACAAAAAAACCAATCCTGCAATCCAACCTCTATTTGTTGCAGTTTCTAAGTAAATTCCGTGGTTTTTAATTCCTGCAATTGGTTCTAAAAACAAACCTGTTATTATAAATAAAAGTGAACCTAAAATTCCCAAACCGAAGGTTAAAAGCAGGAAAAATGATTTATTTTCGGTAACAGTCCCAACCGATGATGCTTTCGCGGCATCAAACCTTAAATATTTATTATCATAAACAATATATGAGGATGCATTGGTTTTATTAATATCGTTAATTTTCGTGTTAAAATCATTTTTAAAATCATCGACTTTATCGTATTTTTTTGTTGGTGAATACATCCAATTTGTAGCATCATCAATTAATTTTAATTTTTCTGGATTCGTCGCAAATATTTTTTCTAAAACTAGTTTATTATAGTTTACTTTTCCTTTTACAATTGAATTTTTTAGAATTGATTCTATATTTAAAGTTGTTAAACCTTTTTCTTTAGCAATATCGGAAGTTATTTTTTCATTGTATTTTTTAGTAACTAAACTTAATTTTTGAGAAAATTCAAATGGTGACGATACGGAATTATTTAAAAAATTATTTTCTTTTGCTATCAAAGTGAAGGTGGAAATTACTTTGGCATCTTTTCCAGTAAAAATAGTTTTGATTGCCTTTTCGGATAAATTGAATTGACCTAAAAATAAACTTGCAATAAATATTAAAATTGAAACAATAAATAAACTCAAGCCTAAAGTTCGAAATATTTTTAACTTTTTCATAATTAAATATTTTTAGAAGTTAAAACTTTTGCATAAAAAGACTGTTGTATTTCTTTTTCATAATGTTTAAAAAATTCGGGATCAAAGTTGGCTTTTTTAAGATTATCAACTACAAATTGTACCGTTTTTTTTTCGTTTAAAACAGTATTAAAAAATTCGTGACGCATTCTAATACCCAATGTATTGATTCCTAAAAAAATAAAGTCATTTTTATCGAATGATATCCTTACAGCCATTTTACCCGATTTATGTTCCCAGTAAAATTGCTCTTCATTATCTAATGGTTTTGCAAAAACCCAACCATAAGTTTGGTATTCAATATCTAAAAATTTGGCAGAATTAAACCAATATCCCGGGTTGTAGCGCATTGGTTTTCCGACTAAAGTTTGAGCCAATGTCTCGCCCATCATTTTACCAGTGTACCAAACAGCCTCAATGGGGCGGCGATTTCCAATTGCAACTTCTTGCTCGGCACAATCACCAATCGCATATACATCTGGTGCAGAAGTTTCTAAAAAA
>JAYUFJ010000023.1:0-2608 GCA_043738775.1 Flavobacterium sp.
GTTTTATTGTACTGGGTGGGCTATACTGGAAGTTTTAAAAGTGTTTTAACTATTGAAAGACAAGAAATTAGACAAAAAATTTTTACGCTTCCTATTTTAAAATCTTTAGAAAACAAAAACATTTCAGAAAAATTTAAACAAATTTGCAACCATCTTGAAAAAACCAATTGTTTTTTAGATTCTGATTACAGCCTAGAACAATTTGCAAAAGAAGTTTCCATAAACAAAAACAGTTTATCTGACGAAATAAATAGAAATGCCGAACTAAACTTTAACGATTTTATTAATTCCTACAGAGTAAAAAAAGCAAAACTATTACTTAAAAATCCCGATTACAATAATTACACGGTTGATGCAATTGGATTAGAATGCGGATTTAACTCTAAATCTACTTTTTACGCCGCCTTTAAAAAAGTAACCAATACCACACCTGCAACCTACAAAAAAATAGATTTTTAACTCTTTTTTTGTTCGGAATTATACCGTTTTTTATTAATTATAATATTTTTTACTGTGTTAGATGTAAATTTTAATTTTTATAATTAATTGTTTTACAATCATTTAATTTTTTATTCTCTTAAAATTTGTTCGAAATTATACCTAATCATATAATTTCGAACATTTGTGTAAAATGGATTTAATACGTTTGGATAAATTTTAAAAAACTAAAAATGAAAAACAAATTTTTTATTCTAGCACTATTAATTACCAACCTAATGATTTCTCAAGTAAAATTTGGAGCAAAAGGAGGGCTAAATATGACCGACACATCACAAGGTGTAAACTTCAAAGTAAACTTACCAACCGAAAATGTAACGACGACCATTGGCGGAACAGGTTCAACACAAAGCAGTCAAATTACTACTCAAACATTAGATCAAACATTTTATATAAGTACAAGCCCAAAAGTGAGCTTCTACATTGGCGGATTCATTGAATATCAATTCAACAAAAAAGGAAATCTAGCTTTAAAAACGGAACTATTATATTGCCAAAACGGGGCAACAGTCAACAAAAATATACCCTCAGAAAACGAAGATGTTTTTTATAGCAGCAAAGGAGGAAATTATAGTATTGGACAATTAAATGTACCAATACTTTTAAAATTTACTACAAACAAAAAAATAGCTTTTATTGCGGGCGGTTATTTTGGCACCATCCTATTTGCAAACGCCACAAATAGTAACGGAATAACCAGTGATGAAAAATCAAAACTAAAAACATTTGATTTAGGTATCAATCTTGGGGTATCCTACCCAATTAACAAAAATCTTGCTGTAGAAGTACGATACAATAGAGGGCTACTCAATCTTGATAAAACCAATGCAACCGATGGTTATATTACCGCTCAAGGTTTGTATTATAACAGAACGTTTCATGTAGGATTAGAATATTTATTTTAAAAACTAGAAAAACAATAAAACTATGAAAAATTTAACCCTAATTATTGGATCGTTACTATTGTTGCAAAGTTGCTACAACTATAAAGCCATAGTCATCAATTCGAAGCCACTTATTGAAGGAAAAAAGTACAAGTTTAAGGTAAATAACAAAACAACAAAAGCAATTTTTATAAATGCAACCGACAGCACCTCGACTTTTAAATCCAACAAAAGAGAGTTGAAAATAACTACAAATGAAATTCAGAGAATAAAACAGCGAAAATTTTCTTTAACTAAAACTATAAGCTTTGCCAGTAGTGTCGTACTTATAACTTCAACGTTAGTGATTTTAGATGGTTTGTCGCACACTAATTATTATTCAGATAATGGAAAGCCTATCGTGGGTCCATAATTATTTTCAAAATCAATATGAGTATTTTTTTTAATATGAGTAACACTATTAATTTAATCTTTACAAAACCATGAAAAAAATATTTTTAACATTATTACTGTTTCCATTTTTAATAAGTGCTCAATCCAAAAATGAAATCATTAACCCAAAAGGGAAATGGTATTTTGGAGCGGAAATTGGAAAAAACAAAATTAGTCATTTTCATTAGGAGAACCAAATCTATCGTTTCAAGTCGGTGTTTTAGCAGAATACTATTTTGCAAGACATTGGAGTTTGTCTGGCAGAATTAAATATTTTGAAACAGGAGTCTCTTTCTATGATGCAGGTACTAATGGCATTAGCGGTTATATTTTTTCTTATAGTGGTAGTCCGAGTTACAATGGAAATTTTAAAGGTGCCGAAATAGCAATACCTTTAAATATCAAATGGGAATTTCGACTCTATAAAAATTTAGGAGGAAATTTTAAGTTTGGTTTTGCACATACTATAGAAACCAAATATGAGTACAGCAATTATTCAAAAAATCTAAATCCAGATGATTATCCAACAGAATATCAAAGTTTAAATTTAGGATATGGCTTTAATTATTTTATAAATAAAAAAATAGCGGTTTATATTGATTTTGAATATTATTATGGAGGATATTCAAAAGGAAATGGACATGCCAATGCTAATGATTTAACAAACTTTGGAATAAAATATAACTTTAAAAAATAGAAATCATGAAATCAAAGATTCACGAAATCAAAAAAATCAATTTAAAAATTGCGACTAATAAATCAATCTTCATTTTAATCACGCTATCATTGCTTTT
>JAYUFJ010000024.1:0-2607 GCA_043738775.1 Flavobacterium sp.
TTAAATTATCAGGAATGATTGACGAAAGTATGGACACCGAGCAATTAAAACAAGAACCTCAACCTTGGGAATTTCGCTCAAAACCAGCTTGGCAGCGCTTAATTATTATGATGGGTGGTATTTTTGTCAATATCGTTTTGGCAATAACTATTTATGCAATTATGTTTTCAAGTGTAGGTCAAAAATATATTTCGCTTGAAAAACTTCAAGAAAAAGGTTTGGCTTTTGGCGAAGTAGGTCAAAATGTTGGTTTTAAAAGTGGCGATAAAATAGTGTCGATAGATGGGAAATTTATTCCAGATTTTAAATATGCCGTAATGGGAATTTTGTTTGGCGAAAACGTAGCTATTGATAGAAACGGAAAAACCATTAATTTAAAATTAACAGATGAACAAAAGGGTCAAATAATTAAAAAGGAAGGGAAAAATTTTATACAAGCTCGAATAGAATTAGATAAAGTTTTTGTTGATTCAATAACCAATCCCAAAAAAACATTTTTAAAACGATTCGATAAAATTTTAGGAGTTAACGATAAAAAATTTACTTTTTATGATGAGGTTTTGTTTGAAGCTTATAAAAATAAAAATAAAACCATAAATTTATTTATCAACCGAAATAGTAAAGATACATTAATTGCTGTAAAAGTAAATAAAGAAGGTGTTTTAGATGAAGATACTTTTTTAATAAATCAAGATTATATTTTATCGGATATGAAAATTAAAGACCCGATGAAAAACGAATCTTTAAAAATAAACGATATTATTATTTCTGCAAACGGAAAAAAATCTAATTTAGAATTTAAAAAACAATTAATTGAAAATAAAGGAAATGAAATTCTTTTAAAAGTAAATCGTGACAATATAATAATTGATGTTTTATCAAAAGTAAATAAATTTGGTAAACTAGGAATACAATTTGATGAAGCAAAAATCAATTCTTTTTTAATAGTAAAAAAATTATCAATACTTGATGCAGTTAAAGAGGGTGCAAGCCAGTCTTGGAATCAAATAATTTACAACATTAATAGTTTTAAATTAATTTTTAAGCCAGCTACTGGTGCATATACTCAAGTAAAAAGTCCAATAGGTATTGCTAGAATGCTACCCGATGCTTGGGATTGGGAATTTGTTTGGTCGTTTATTGCTCTTTTTTCTATTGGTTTAGCCTTTATGAACTGCCTTCCAATACCAGGATTAGACGGTGGGCACGCTCTTTTTACAATAGTAGAAATGGTTACAGGTAAAACTTTGAGCGAAAAAGCAATGGGTTATGTACAAACAGGAGGAATGGTTTTCTTGCTGAGCCTGATGGCTTTAACCTTTGGAAAAGATATTTACCAATTGGTATTGGATAAATTAATGTAAAAAAGTTTAAAAAAAGATTAAAATTAATTTGTAAAACGTAAAAAACATATTATATTTGCAACCGCTTAAAACAGCAACTGCAAGTTATAAGTTTAGTTATGTTCTTACAAGTTTAAAAAAATACAGTTTCCTTCTTAGCTCAGTTGGTTAGAGCATCTGACTGTTAATCAGAGGGTCCTTGGTTCGAGCCCAAGAGAGGGAGCTTTTATGAAAAAGTCGCTATTTAGCGGCTTTTTCTATTTATAATCATTTCATTTTTAAAAATAGATGTATTATTTTAAAAATTAGATGTATTATTCAATAAACTATTGGTAAGTTTCAATAAATAAAAATATTATTGTAGATTTTAAATTAATTATTGCACAAACTAAACCTTTTATTGTAAAAGTAAAAAGTATATGTTGCGTTTCTTTTGTATTACTTTCACATTAGGTTTGAACGTCTTTTTAAATAATTTTTATTTTAAATAACCTCTTTCTCTAATTAATTTATGAATTTTTGCAATATCGTTCGGAATGTTTTCTTGTAATAGCCAGTTTACATCAAAGCCATTATAAATGGCTGCATCCATTAAGTTATCGTTATTAGCAATTAATTCGCCAAGCAATAATAAATTTTCTTTAAATTCTATAAAATAATCTTCGTCTAGTTGTTTTATGAGTAAAAGAATTTTAAAAGCCCTTGCAATTATATAAATACAAAAACTATGTGATTTTGTTTTAGTTGAAGCCTGCAAAGCTATAGTATTCCTTTTTAGTACTTCGGTAAGCATTATTAAGTTTAAATAAGGCTCACCAAATTTATCTTTGGTAATTTTTACATGCTCGGTAATTTCACCGCTCAAATAGCGCAAATCCATTACTAAATAACCTATACTATAAAAACGATCTGTAATGCGTTTTACCTCTGCAATAATTCGTTTTTGCATTTTGGCTCTTTTCTCATCTACATTTTCATCATCTAATAGTTCGAAAATGAGTTGATTGGCAAGTACCAAATCATGTTTTAATAACCTAAAAATTAATTTATCTTTTTCTGTTGAAGACAAATTTGATATTGCTTTTTTAAACTCTGGATCAAATTTCATACTGTTGTTTTTGATGGATAATGAAGTTAAAATTTATTTATTTAAACTACTAAACTAAAAATTTCAATTGTAAGATTTTAGATTTTTTAATTTTTTGTTAAATAATTATATGCAAATTCGTCTCTATTTTAAATATAGCGATGTAATTTATCATAG
>JAYUFJ010000025.1:0-2602 GCA_043738775.1 Flavobacterium sp.
ACTAAATTAAATACTTAAACTGATAAAAAAGTTAATTTTTGTTTAATTATTTCACAAGTGTAAACTAATTGACAAATATTTTATTGCTTAATTTATAAATTTGTACTATAAATAATAAAATAACATTGTAACACTAACGAATTATTTAAAAATTAATAACTATGAATACAACTCTTAAAACCTTCACTTTTTTATTTGCAACATTGTGTATTTATGGTTGCGGACAAAATAACAAGCACAAAATCGAATTGACAGCTGATAATTCAATTTCTTATGAAACAAAAATTGACACTTCTTGGACTAAAAAAGTTATAAAAACTAACGAAGAGTGGAAAAAAATTTTAACTCCCGAACAATTCGAAATAACACGTGAACAAGAAACCGAACGGCCTTTTACTCACGATTTTCATGTCATTAAAACCAATGGCATCTTTTTATGTGTATCATGTAAAAATCCACTTTTTAGTAAATTTACAAAATTTGATTCGGGAACCGGATGGCCAAGTTTTTACAAACCTTATTCCAAAAAAAGTGTTACTGTAAATACAGATAACTCATTAGGGATGAGTCGTGATGAAGTTTCTTGTTCAAGATGTGATGCCCATTTAGGTCACGTTTTTGACGACGGACCTAAACCAACTGGTTTAAGATATTGCATTGATGGTGTAGCATTACAATTCGTAGCTGAACAAAAATTAGAAAAAGTTGTTTTTGCACAAGGTTGTTTTTGGTGTACCGAACATATTTTTGAATCGGTTAAAGGAGTAAGCGAAGTTATATCGGGTTATTCGGGTGGAACCGATAAAAACCCAACTTACCATGAAGTTGGAAGCGGTGCTACTGGTCATGCCGAATCAATAGAAGTGATTTATAATCCAAGCCAGATTTCTTATAATCAATTATTAAAAGTGTACTTTAATTCGGGCGATATTACTCAAGTTAATGGTCAAGGAAATGACATAGGAAATCAATATAGATCGATTATTTTTTATAACAACGACTCACAAAAAAAAGAAGCCGAAAGTTATATTGAAAAATTAAATAAATCGGGTAATTATTCAAAAAAAATAGCCGTTGAAATTGTTTCTTTTACAAAATTTTATCCTGCTGAAAGTTACCACCAAAATTATGTAAATCAAAATCCAGAAGATGGATACGTACAAGGTGTTTCTATTCCAAGATATGAACAAGCTATTAAAAAATTTCCTGAATTGCTAAAGCCAAATTATAAAAAGTAATGGTTTAATTTGTCAAAAAAAATTAAATTTATTAGATTAATCTATTAAACTTTTAAGATTTGTAAAGTAAATGACATTTGGTATTATTTTATTAAATTAATTTTGAATAAAAATATGAACATTGAAAAAGAAAATATTTTTATTCGTATTAATTGCAGTATTATTAACTACGGTTTCTTGTGAAAAAGAGGGCCTTTTAACAAAATCTGGAATTGCCAATACAACTTTAATTACTGAAAATGCAATATTAAAATTCACAGGGATTTTAAATTCTACTTCTGGAATTTCAGGAAGTGGAAAAGTAAAAATTTATTTAGATAATGGTACATATAAACTTAGTTTTGAAAATTATACCATTTCATCTGGACCTGATTTAAAAGTTTATTTGTCTAAAACCGCAAACACATCAAGTGATTTCATAAATTTAGGAAGTGCAAATGGATCAAGTGTTTATACAATTCCACAACAAGCAGATTTATTGACTTATAAATATGTTTTAATTCATTGTCAACAATACAATCATTTATTTGCGACAGGACTTTTAATTCAAAATTAACTTTATGAAAAACAAAAACAAAAAAATAATTTTAACAATTAAGTTATTTTTGTTAATTCAAGCTATTTTTTTCTCACTGCAATCGGTAGCCCAAGGTTGTAGTGATGCAGGAATATGTTCTATTTCACACCAATTTGAATCAACCGAAAAAAAATTTAAAAACAGTTTAGAAATTGCAACGATTTATGGAGCTGGTGAAGCTGATGTTACCTATTTTTCTCCATTTATCAATTACACTAGACGATTTAGTGATCATTTTTCGTTAAGTGGAAAAGCAACTTTTTCAACCGCCAATGGTAATTTTGGAACACGAGGACAGTTTGGAGATGCAATTTTAATTGGAAATTACACATTTACTGAAAAAAATAAAACACAATGGAGCGCTCTTTTGGGATTCAAATTTCCATTTTCAAGTTCAAATTTAAAAATAAACGAATTTTCAATCCCCGAGGATTATCAGCCAAGTTTAGGAACTTTTGATTTGTTTTTGGGTACCAATTTTAAATATCACAAATGGGATTTTAACACAGCATTTCAAATTCCGATAATCAATAATAATAAAAACTCCTATTTTAAAGAATATTCAGGCTCTACTTTTTTTTCAACAACAAATTTATTTGAACGACAACCAGATGCTTTATTAAGAGGCACTTACACTGTGAAAACATCAAACAATAAATTTAGTTTTAAACCAAATGTGCTTTTTATATATCATTTAGGTGAAGATAGTTTTGAAAATATTTTTGGACAACGTGAAAAAATTTCTGGTTCAAGCGGACTTACAATTAATGGAAATTTATTAACGACT
>JAYUFJ010000026.1:0-7203 GCA_043738775.1 Flavobacterium sp.
GTGGCCCGATTAGGAAGTCCACTTGCTATCGGGGTAGGTGTTGATGAATTTTTTATAGCTTCTGATGCATCACCATTTATTGAATATACTTCGAATGCAATTTATTTAGATGATGAAGAAATGGCAATTGTTCGATTGAACAAACCAATGAAAATACGTAAAATAAAAGACGACTCACTAGTGGATCCTTATGTTCAAGAATTACAAATGAATTTAGAACAAATTGAAAAAGGTGGTTATGAACATTTTATGTTAAAAGAAATTTACGAACAACCATCAGTAATTAAAGATACCTATAGAGGTCGACTCCACGCAAATTCGGGCATAATACAAATGTCTGGAATTGAAGACAACCTTGAAAAATTCACAAATGCAGATCGAATAATTATAATTGCTTGTGGAACTTCTTGGCATGCTGGATTAGTTGCAGAATATGTTATCGAAGAATTTGCAAGAATACCTGTTGAGGTTGAATATGCATCAGAATTTAGATACAGAAATCCTATAATAACAACAAAAGATGTTATAATTGCTATTTCACAATCAGGCGAAACCGCAGATACTTTAGCAGCTATTAAATTAGCTAAAGAAAATGGAGCTTTCGTTTTTGGTGTATGAAATGTTGTAGGTTCATCTATTTCTCGTGAAACTCACGCTGGAGCATATACTCACGCCGGACCAGAAATTGGTGTAGCTTCTACTAAAGCATTTACAACACAAATTACAATTCTTACTTTGATAGCTTTACGATTAGCAAAAGCGAAAGGAACACTATCGAATTCCGATTTTTTTAGATATTTACAAGAATTGGAATTAATACCTGATAAAGTGTCGGAAGCTTTAAAATCGACAAACGAAATTGCTAAAACTATAGCCTCTATTTATAAAGACGCTCCAAATTGTTTATATTTAGGTCGTGGATATAATTTTCCAGTAGCTTTAGAGGGTGCCTTAAAATTAAAAGAAATATCATACATACACGCCGAAGGTTATCCAGCAGCAGAAATGAAACATGGTCCAATTGCATTAATTGATGAAAAAATGCCTGTAATTGTTATAGCCCCTAAGCAAGGACATTATGACAAAATTGTAAGTAACATTCAAGAAATTAAGTCACGAAGCGGAAAAATTATTGCAGTTGTAACAAAAGGAGATACTCAAGTTAAAGATTTAGCAGACCACGTTATCGAAATTCCCGAAACCTCAGATGCACTTTCTCCATTGTTAACTACCATTCCTTTGCAACTTTTATCATACCATATTGCTGTAATGCGAGGTTGTAATGTGGATCAACCTAGAAATTTAGCCAAATCGGTTACTGTTGAATAGCTAAAAACGTAATTATAACCATTGAAGCGAGATTTTTTCTCGCTTTTTTTATATTTATAATTTTATGATTTTTATTACGATTTATTTAATAAAACTTTAAATATAATAGGCGCGCATAGTATTTTATTAACAATTTCAATGAATTGTTAAGAAAAACATAATGAAATAAAAACACATAATACAACCAAAAAGGGGTTTTACTGAAAATAGTGAAATAAAAAACCTCTTTTTTTAATAATATAAAAAATAAATTGTATTTTGGCTCCTTTAAAACTAACTAAAACATATTCAAATGAAGATTTACTATTTTATTTTGACATTGTTTTTGTGCAATATATCGTTTGCACAAACTTCAATTTCAGGTTCGGTAAAAGACACCAAGAACCAAGCCGTACCCGGGGTTAACGTTCGCGTTGTAGGGCAAAAATCGGGAACAACTACTGATTTTGAAGGAAGATTCAACTTAAAATCGACACAATCTGTGCCATTTACAGTAGAAGCGACTTCTGTTGGATTTGAATCCCAAAAAATTACAGTTACGGAAAACAGGCAAGTTGTTAATTTTATTTTAGCATCTGAAGACACTAAATTAGATGAAATTGTAGTATCAGCCTCACGAACACCCGAGAGAGTTGTTGAGTCCCCAGTTACAATTGAGCGAATGAGTACTTTACAAATTAAAAATACAACTGCAGCAACTTTTTATGATGGGTTGGAAAACTTAAAAGAGGTTCAAATGAACACTAGCAGTTTGTCATTTAAATCTATCAACACCCGAGGATTTGCAACTGTTGCAAACACTCGATTTTTACAACTAGTTGATGGAATGGACAATGCCTCACCCGCTTTAAATTTTGTTTTGGGTAACTTAATTGGTGTTTCTGAACTGGACATTGCCAATGTTGAACTTTTACCTGGAGCATCATCTGCTCTTTATGGAGCAAACGCTTTTAACGGAGTACTATTCATGAATAGTAAAAGCCCATTTGCAAAAGAGGGTATTAGTACTTACTTTAAATACGGACAAACTTCGCAGCAAACAGCTGGAACAAACGACTATTATGATTTTGGACTACGAGCAGCAAAAGCATTTTCAAAACATTTCGCTTTAAAAGGAAATTTTGTTTTTACAAAAGCTACAGAATGGATTGCATCTGAAACAACTAGTTTAACAGGTGGAACTATTGGAAAACCAGGAAATCAAAACTATGATGGTTTAAATTTATATGGTGATGAAGTTACTAATTTTATAGCCCCTGTAGGACAAATTAGTAGAACAGGATACCGAGAACAAGATTTAAATGACAACAAACTACAAAATATAAAAGCAGATTTTTCTATGCACATTAAACCGTGGGCAAATGATTTTGAAATTATTTTGCAAGAAAAAATTGGTCAAGGAAATACAGTTTATCAAGGAGCAAATCGCTATGCGTTGAAAAACTTTTTAATGAATCAAGTAAAATTGGAAGTAAAAGGGAAAAACTTTTTTGCTCGAATTTATAACACAACCGAAGACGCAGGAAACTCATACGATATGCGATTTGCCGCTTGGAACATAAACCGTCTAGCTAAGTCCGATGTAAACTGGTTTACCGATTATGCAAAAGCATTTCAATTATCGCAAGCTATTTTACTGTACGGATCTGATCAAGCAGCTGCTTATGCAAGAACATTTGCAGATACCAATGTTTCACCAGGATTGCCTACAGCTTTACTAAGTCCAAACAATGGAGGTGGACCGAACGGTGTACGTTTAGAACCAGGTACACAAGCTTTTGCAGATGCTTTAAAAAACGTATCAGGAATACCTGATTTTACTAAAGGAGCTAAATTTAAAGATCAATCTTCAATTTGGCATTCAGATGTAAACTATAATTTCAAAAACGAAATTAAATTTGCCGAATTTCAAGTAGGTGGTTCCGCACGTCAATATACTTTAAACTCCGAAGGTTCTATTTTTACCGATAAAGATGGGCCAATTAAATATCGTGAATACGGAGTTTACGGTCAAGTACAAAAGAAATTTATGGACGATCGTCTAAAATTTACAGGATCTGTTCGTTACGACAAAGCACAAAACTTCGTTGGTAATTTTTCACCAAGAGTTTCTTTTGTATATTCAGCAGGTGCAAGCAAAAAACACAATTTTAGAGTTTCTTACCAAACAGGTTTCCGTAATCCAACTACTCAAGATCAATATATTGGTTTAGATTTAGGTCCAGTTGCTTTAATTGGTTCAGCTTCCGACAATTTAAGTCGTTTTTCTGAAATTCGTGGCGGTGGAGGAAATGGAGGTTTTATATCTGCTCAAGGACAAACTATTTTAGGTGCTTCAACGATTACTTTAACTGGTCAAGATGCATATTCTAATGCGTTGACTCAACCTTCAGTTTTAGCTTATGATTTAGCAAGAAGAGCGGGTCAATCAGTTGCTCAAGCATCAACATTACTGCAAAGTACTACTGTAGGACTTGTAAAACCCGAAAGTGTTCAAGCTTTTGAATTAGGTTACCGTTCAGTAATCAACAATGATTTATCAGTTGACATTAACGGATATTACAACATCTATAATGATTTCTTGAGTCAAGCAAGAGTATATACTCCATATTACGGAAATGTTTTTGCTTCATTATCTCCAACTTCCGATGCTGTAACAGCTATTGAAAACAAAGACAGAAGATTATATCAAATTTATACAAATTCAAAAACACAAGTAACCTCTGTAGGTTTTGGTGTTGGATTGTCTAAAAAAGTATATGGTAATTTTGAATTAGGCGTAAACTATAACTATGCCGATTTTAAATTTGATCAAGAGAAAGATCCTGCTTTTATTCCTGGATTTAATACACCAAAACATAGAGTAAAGGCTTCGTTGGGGAATACGAAATTACTTAAAAATCTAGGTTTCAATGCCAATATGAGATGGAGTGATAAATACCTTTGGGAATCTTCATTTGCCGACGGAATTGTACCTGCAGTAACAGTTTTTGATGCTCAAATTAACTATGGAATTCCACAATTAAAATCAGTTCTTAAATTTGGAGCTAACAATATCGGCGGAAAAGATTATATTCAAGTAATTGGAGCGGGACGTATTGGGCAACAATGGTTTGCATCTTTAACTATCAATCCATAATTTATTTAATTAAAAATTCAAATTATTATGAAAAAAAATATAAAAATGCTGTTTTTTGCTTCATTAGTATTCACAGCTTGTTCAAAAAATGAAGACACTCCCTCAACAAATCCGCTTGACCAACCCCTAACTGCTGGTTCAGCAAACTTTAGTAAATTTGTTTCATTAGGGAATTCATTAACATCAGGGTTTTCTGATGGTACATTGTTCAAACAAGGACAACAAAATTGCTTTCCAAAAATATTGGCCGATCAATTTGCACTAGTTGGTGGCGGAGCTTTTACAATCCCGTATATGAATGACAATATAGGTGGATTAACATTTGGAGGAATTACAATTGTGGGGCCAAGACTTTATTTCAATCCAGCTATTGGAGGTCCTCAACCAGTTTCGGGGATTCCAACAACCGAAATTTTAACAACTTTAACAGGACCTTTTAACAATATGGGAGTTCCTGGAGCTAAAAGTTTCCATATGTTAGCACCAGGTTACGGCAGTGCCGCTGGAGTTGCATCTGGTCAAGCTAATCCGTATTTTGTTCGTTTTCGTTCTTCACCTTCGGCAACTATGTTGGGAGATGCAGTAGCGCAAAATCCTACATTCTTTTCTCTTTGGGCAGGTAATAATGATGTATTGTCATACGCAACTACAGGTGGTATAGGTACAAATCAAACAGGTAATTCGGCAAGTCCAGCCACTTATGGATCAAATGATATTACTGATCCTACTACTTTTGCAGGCGTTTACAATACTTTAATTAATGGGCTTACATCTGGTGGAGCGAAAGGTGTAGTTGCAAACATTCCTTACGTTAATACAATACCATATTTTACAACTGTACCTTACAATCCTCTAAAATCTTCGGTTTTAGGGGGTGGTTCTGTAGCAGCAGGAGATGCAACAATTGCTTCGTTGAATGCTAACTTATACGGACCTTTAAAAGCTGCTTTGAGTTTAATTCCTGGAGGTAGTGGAAGAATAAATTTATTAGTACCTTCATCAGCAACTAATCCAGATCCTGCAAACCCACTTTTAATTAAAGATGAATACTTAACTAATTTAGGAACGCAACTTGCAACAGTTTTAGCCGGTGCACCTTTTAATTTTCCTGCAGCCACAGCTGGCGCATTTGGAGCAATTTATGGTCAAGCAAGACAAGCGACATCTTTGGATTACATACTTTTAACCTCAAGAGCAGAAATTAATGCTACCCAAGCCTCGGCACCTCCTCAAATAAACAAAAAAGGAATTACCTATCCATTCGAAGATAAATTAGTTTTATCTGATGGAGAGGTGAGCGAACTAAAAATAGCTACAGATGCATTTAACGCCACAATAAAATCGGTATCAGCATCTAAAGGGCTTGCTTTTGTTGATGCAAATTCATTATTACAACAAGTAGCTACCTCTGGAGGTTTTGCTTTTGGAAGTAATTACGTACTAACTTCTCAATATGTAGTAGGTGGTGGTTTTTCTATGGATGGCGTTCATCCAAGCCCAAGAGGGTATGCGTTGATTGCTAACGAATTTTTTAAAGCCATAAATTTAACTTACGGATCCAACTTTCGTCCAGTTGATTTAGGTAAATACCAAATTCAATATCCTGCGGTTTTACCAAACTAAAATTTAAAATTAAATTTCAAAAACCATCAACTCCGGTTGGTGGTTTTTTGTTTTTATACAGTTTTGATACTGTAAGTAACTTCTTGAACACTAAATTTGAATTAAAATAAAAAAAATCCAATTTTACTATTGATTTTTAAATTGTAAAAAATTATCTTTGCACTTTGAAAAAACCATAAGTTTTTTTAATTCTAAAACGCTATTTAATAAATACATACCCATGTCACAAGCAACAGGAAAAGTTTCTCAAATCATCGGACCAGTAGTTGATGTAGTTTTCAACAGTAAAAATGCTGAATTACCAAAAATTTACGATTCGTTAGAAATTATTAAAAAAGACGGTACAAAACTAATTCTTGAAGTGCAATCGCATGTAGGAGAAGATACAGTTCGTACAATATCGATGGATTCAACCGATGGATTGGCTCGTGGAGTAGAAGTTTCTGCAACTGGAAATCCAATTCAAATGCCAATTGGACCCGATGTTTACGGACGTTTATTCAACGTAATTGGTGATGCAATCGATGGTTTAACAGAATTGCCAAAAACTGGAGTTAACGGAATGTCAATTCACCGTCAAGCACCTCGTTTTGAAGATTTATCAACCTCTTCGGAAGTTTTATTTACCGGAATTAAAGTAATCGATTTGATAGAGCCCTATTCAAAAGGCGGAAAAATTGGATTGTTCGGTGGAGCTGGAGTAGGAAAAACAGTTTTGATTCAAGAATTAATAAACAATATCGCAAAAGGTCACGGTGGGCTTTCGGTATTCGCTGGAGTAGGAGAAAGAACAAGAGAAGGAAACGACTTGCTTCGTGAGATGTTGGAATCGGGAATTATAAAATATGGCGATGATTTTATGCACTCTATGGAAAATGGAGGCTGGGATTTAAGTAAAGTTGATATGCCAGGAATGAGAGACTCCAAAGCAACTTTTGTTTTCGGACAAATGAATGAGCCACCTGGAGCACGTGCTCGTGTTGCATTATCTGGACTTTCAATTGCAGAATATTTCCGTGACGGCGCAGGTTCCGATCAAGGTAAAGATGTACTTTTTTTTGTTGATAATATTTTCCGTTTTACACAAGCTGGCTCTGAGGTTTCTGCACTTT
>JAYUFJ010000027.1:0-2591 GCA_043738775.1 Flavobacterium sp.
TTAACTTTTCAAACGGGAACTTGTTTTTATTAATAGCAATGCTATCAACAATATTTTTTAACAAGAATACATCATTATAGTTAGCTGAATTTTCAATAACTGCCAAAGGTGAATTTTCCCGAACTGCTTCTTTGTCTATAACTAGAATTGCTTCAATTTTACCCGATGATTTAGCTACTAATTTTTCAGGAGGAATATTGGTTGTAATCACAATTTGTGTGGTAATTACATCGGGATATTTAACCAACCACGACACAAAAAAAAGCGATAATAAGATTAATAAAACCACAACCGAACCCCAACGAATCATCCAATGCGGTACTCGCGTTAGTATTTCTTGTACTTCTTCACTCCTTAATTCTATTTCTGTATTATTTGGCATTTGTTTTGATTTGAATAAAAAATAATTTAATTTTGTTTAAATTCGATTATTATGGCAACGGCGACAATTTCTGAAATTCATTTATTTAACGCATTAAAACTAAAACTTGGCGAAAAAGAAGCCGAAGAATTAGTCTTATTTGTAAAGACCTCGGTTAAAGAAAATATTGAGAATGAAATTTCAAACATAGCAACAAAAAAAGATTTAGCCGAAGCTAAAGTCGATATTATTAAATGGGTTGTAGGCATTTTTTTTGCTTTGGCACTTATGATTATAGGTTTGTATTTAAAAAATTAACTTCCCAGTTGCAACTGATTACGCACCAGTTCATAATAACTTCCTTTTAATTTTACTAACTCGATATGATTACCCATTTCAACAATTTTACCTTTTTCGAGAACTACAATTTGGTCGGCATTCATTACTGTACTCAATCTATGAGCAATAACAACAACGGTTTTATTTTTAAAGAAAACGTCTAATTTTTGCATAATCTCTTTTTCATTATTAGCATCAAGTGCAGAAGTAGCTTCGTCAAAAAATAACATTTCAGGGTTTTTATAAACTGCTCTAGCAATAAGTAATCGTTGCTTTTGACCAGTACTCATTCCGATGCCTTCCATTCCAATTTTGGTATTAAAACCCAATGGGTAATCTTGAATAAAATTTTTAATGTTTGCTACATCGGCAGCATAAACCAATCGTTCTTTATCAATAATATCGACCCCAATAGCAATATTATTGGCAATGGTATCATTAAAAATATAACCCTCTTGCATTACTGTACCAACGTACGACCTCCAAGTTTTTTGAGCAACATTTTTTAAATCTGTCATTGCGTGGTACGAAGCAATCTCCTCTTTTTTTGTAGCGAGGCCTATTTCTCCTGAGTTCGGCTCGTAAAACTTCAATAACAATTTCATCAAAGTTGTTTTTCCGCTTCCGCTAGTACCAACAATAGCCGTAACTTTATTAGCTGGTAGTATTAAGTTCAGATTTTCTAAAACATGAACATCCGAACCAATATATCTAAAACTCAAATTTTTTATGACAATATCGCTGTTTTCATGAATTTCTTGTGTTTGTGATTCTTCTTGTTGGGTTTCATCTTCTTTTTCGTGTATTTCGGATAATCGAGCTAATGATATTTTGGCATCTTGTGCTTCACGAACAAAATTAATTAATTGTAAAATAGGTCCATTCAAGCTCCCTACGATACTACTAATGGCAAGCATCATTCCTAAAGTTATTTGCCCATCAATTACCAATTTAGCAGACAAGAAAATGATGACAATGTTTTTTAATTCATTAATAAAATTGGAACCTATATTTTGGGTTTGCTCCAAAACTAAACCTTTCATCGAAACCTTAAATAAACGTGCTTGAATGTATTCCCAACCCCAACGCTTTTGTTTTTCGGCATTGTGCAATTTTATTTCCTGCATACCGTTAATGAGCTCTATTACTTTGCTTTGCTCTTGGCTAACTTCCGAAAATCGCTTGTAGTCTAACTTTTCTCTACGTTTCAAGAACAACACAACCCATAGAAAATACAAAAAACTTCCTGCAAAAAACACGGCAAATATTTTCAAATTATAGTAAGCCAAAACGCCACCCATTATAAACATATTAATTAGTGAAAACAATACGTTTAGTGATGAAGTGGTTAAAATTCTTTCGATTCTATGATGGTCGTTTATGCGTTGCATAATATCACCGGTCATTCGAACATCAAAAAACGAAATGGGTAAATTCATTAATTTTATAAAAAAATCCGAAATTAGCGAAATATTAATTCGTGTAGATAGATGTAATAAAATCCAACTCCGTATAAATTCCAATCCAGTTTTGCCAATAAACAAAAACAATTGTGCAAAAAGTATCAAATATATAAAATGAATATTTTGGTTTTGAATACCAACATCTACAATGCTTTGGGTTAAAAAAGGGAAAATAAGTTCTAATAAACTACCAGCTAATAAACCGATAATTAACTGGATTATAAATGATTTGTAGGGAAAAATATATTTGAATAATAAACCAAAACCGAATCCTTTTTTGTCATCACTGTCAAATTCCGATTGGTAAAATTTCGGGGTTGGTTCTAGTAATAATGCAATACCTTCCTCGGTATTTTCTGTTGCATTGTTACCAATCCAAAATTTAATAAACTCTTTTTCGTTGTACTCTATGAGTCCAAAACCTGGAT
>JAYUFJ010000028.1:0-7180 GCA_043738775.1 Flavobacterium sp.
AAAATTTCCACAAAAACGACATACTCAGTTCGAAAAGCCTAATGGTGGTTTGTTTTACGAACAACTTTTTGGAACCGAAGGTTTTCACGGGCATTCTTCATTGTTATATCATGTTCACCGACCTACTCAAGTAAAAGAGATTATCAAATCTTATTCTGTCGAACCAAAAATAGCAATTGGTAAAAACATAAAATCGTTGTTATTGAAGGGTTTTGAATTGAAGCCTGAAAATGATTTTTTAGAAAGCAGAAAGCCAATGTTAATAAATAAAGATTGTACAATAGGGCTAGCTGCTCCAAAAAATTCGTTAACAGAATACTTTTACAAAAATGCCGATGCCGACGAACTAATTTTTATACATAAAGGTTCTGGAAAATTGAAAACAATGATGGGAAATATCGATTTTGAATACGGAGATTATTTAATCATTCCTCGCGGAATTATATATCAAATCCAATTCAACACTCCAGAAAACAGGTTGTTTTATGTAGAATCATTTGCTCCATTTTATACACCAAAACGTTACAAAAACGAATCGGGACAACATTTAGAACATGCCCCTTTTTGTGAACGCGATTTTAAATTGCCAACCGAACTTGAAACGCACGATGAAAAAGGCGATTTTTTAATTAAAATAAAAAAAGAAGGAATGATGCATGAATTTATTTATGCCACACATCCATTTGACGTTGTTGGTTGGGACGGTTATAATTTTCCATACGGATTTTCAATTCATAACTTTGAACCCATAACAGGGCGAGTGCATCAACCACCACCAGTGCATCAAACATTTGAAACTTCAACATTCGTAGTTTGCTCTTTTTGTCCACGTTTGTACGATTATCACCCCAAATCAATACCTGCACCATACAATCATAGTAATATTGATAGTGATGAAGTTTTATATTATGTTGACGGCGATTTTATGAGTAGAAATAATATTGAACAAGGACATATTACTTTGCATCCAAAAGGAATTCCACACGGGCCCGCACCAGGGGCAATGGAACGAAGTATTGGACATAAAGAAACGAAAGAATTGGCAGTTATGGTTGACACTTTTCGGCCTTTAATGGTAACCGAAGATGCAATTGGTTTAGATGATGGAAAATATTACAAATCGTGGTTAGAATAAAACTAAGTTTATAGAATAAATGGATTTAAAAAGAGTTGAAAATGAATTAAAAAAAAGACTGTTACTTCCATACAAATGGGGGCGAAAACAAAATAATAATTGGGACAACAAAACCAACTTTATTTATAATACTTTTTCATTTTCGTCTTTATTAAAAAAAAATGAATTATTGGATAAAAATTTGCAAGAGTATGCTTTAAACAGATGGTATAATTTTTGGTCGGCAATGGCAGTTGAATTTTTATTTGCATCTCATTTAAAAGTAAAACCTAATAAAAATGTGTTTGACAAATTAGTTGATTTTCAAATAGATTGTATTTCATTTGACCATAAAACAACTGTTTTTCCAGTCGGTTTTGAGAAATCATTTGAATATGCAAAAAAAAATAAAAAAGAGTTGATCGATTGGTTGTACCTAAACCAAAGCAATGAAGGTAGAAAACATTTTAAAAACCGATTATTTATAGTTTTATTTGATAAAAAGTCAAAGGAACATTGGAAATTAAAATCGGAAATAAATATATTAAAACAAGAAATAGCTAATTATTTAGAGCTTTTTTCGGTGGATAAATTAACCAAATTGAGTTTTGATAATCAAGAAATAGTATCGGATATTATTTGGATTGAAAAAGAGTAAAAGTTAAATGAATTATATTGGCTCAAAGTTCAAATTATTAAGTTTTATAACAAAGTCAGTAAATGAAGTTGTAAGTGACGATTTATCTCAAAAAGTATTTTGTGATTTATTTGCGGGAACTGGAACTGTTGGAAGAAATTTTAAAACAAAAGTAAAAAAAGTAATTAGTAATGATTTTGAATATTACAGTTTTGTTTTAAATAAAAATTATATTGAAAATCATCAAACAATTGATTTTATTGAAATAATTGAAGAACTAAATTTTTTAAAAGGTAATGAAGGATTTATATTTAATGAATACTCCCAAAACGGAAGTGCTCAAAGAATGTATTTTTCTGAAAACAATGGAAAAAAAATTGATGCCATTCGAAAGAAAATAGAGTTTTGGTATAAAAACGATATTATAACAAATAATATATATTATTTTTTATTAGCTTCCTTGCTTGAAAGTGCCGACAAAGTGGCAAATACAGCATCAGTTTATGGAGCATTTTTAAAACATATTAAAAAATCGGCACAAAAAGAATTGATTTTAAAACCCGCATTATTTGAAATTAACAACAATGAACACGCCGTTTTTAATGAAGACAGCAACGAATTAATTAAAAAAATTGAGGGCGATATTTTATATTTAGATCCGCCATATAATAAACGCCAATACGGTTCCAATTATCATCTTTTAAATACCATTGCAAAATATGATACCTTTAATCCAAAAGGGAAAACAGGTTTGAGAGAATACAATCGATCAAATTACTGCAGTAAAAATAAAGTGGCAAACTCATTTAACGAATTAATAAAAAATGCTCAATTTAAGTATATATTTTTGAGCTATAATAACGAAGGATTAATGAATGAAATGGATATCAAAAAAACGATGTCAAAATACGGAAAATACAATTTAGCAACAATAAACTATCAACGATTTAAAGCAGATAAAACCGAAAATCGAAACCACATTGCAAATGAAACAGTTGAGTTTTTGCACCTTTTAGAAAAACAATAATATCAAAATTTAAAATACCAATGAAACAAGTCACATCAGTTGAATATGGATTAGAAAAAATATTTGAAGGAGCTCAAGATTTTTTGCCACTTTTAGGAACCGATTATGTAGAATTTTATGTAGGCAATGCAAAACAATCGGCGCATTATTATAAAACTGCTTTTGGCTATCAATCGTTAGCCTATGCCGGATTGGAAACTGGTGTAAAAGACAGAACGAGCTATGTTTTAAGTCAAGATAAAATTCGATTAGTTTTAACAACTCCTTTAACCGAAAACTCTCCAATAAATGATCATTTGCGCAAGCACGGTGATGGAGTAAAAGTTGTAGCACTTTGGGTTGAAGATGCAATATCGGCATACGAAGAAACTATTAAACGTGGAGCAAGGTCGTTTATGGAGCCAACAGTAGAATCGGATGAATTTGGTGAAGTAATTCGATCAGGAATATATACTTATGGTGAAACTGTACACATTTTTGTAGAAAGAAAAAACTATAGAGGAATTTTTTTACCAGGTTATAAAGAATGGAAATCAGACTACAATCCGGAATCAACCGGATTAAAATATATCGACCATATGGTTGGAAATGTCGGTTGGAATGAAATGAATACTTGGGTAAAATTTTACGAAGATGTAATGGGATTTGTAAATTTCTTGTCATTTGATGATAAGCAAATTCATACGGAATATTCCGCTTTAATGAGTAAAGTAATGAGCAATGGAAATGGACGAATTAAGTTTCCAATAAACGAACCAGCCAACGGAAAAAAACGTTCACAGATAGAGGAATACCTTGATTTTTACGGAGGACCTGGAGTGCAACACATTGCAATTGCTACCGATGATATTATAAATACTGTGTCACAATTACGAGCTCGAGGAATTGAATTTTTATCGGCACCGCCAAGCGAATATTACAAAGCAATTCCGGAACGATTGGGCGAACATATGGGAATGATGAAAGAAGATATTTCAAAAATTGAAGCCCTAGCCATTATGGTTGATGCAGATGAAGATGGTTATTTATTACAAATTTTCACTAAACCACAACAAGATAGACCAACGCTATTTTTCGAAATTATTCAACGAATGGGAGCAAAGGGTTTTGGAGCAGGTAATTTTAAAGCTCTTTTCGAATCGATTGAACGGGAACAGGCAAAAAGAGGAACTTTATAAAGGTTTTGGTGATTTAACACAAACCACAAGTTTTAAAGATAAATGTTTTAAAACTTGTGGTTTTTTTATTTGATAGAATCAAAACTGACGTTTTAACTTTAAAAACCTAAGTTATAAAACACTTTTTTGTTTAAAATTTAAAAATTTAAACATTTTATATCAATCAATAATTCAATAAATTTAAATATTAAATACATATAATTAAATTTTAACCCTTGAAATTGATGTAAAATTGTATTAATTGTGTTAAAGTGATTTTTTTACTAAAAATAATGCAATTGCTAAAGTAAATTTGCATCAACAAAAACAGAAAGGGTGGTTCCTGAAAGTTTTTATGTAAATTTTCATAATTTATAGTTTTTTGGTTGGTTAATAGCATAAAAACTCGGTCATTTATTTGACTGGGTTTTTTTGTTTTTATACATTTGGTACAAAAATTGTATAACATTGATTAACAAGATAAATTAAAACCAAAAATTAAAATGAAAAAAATAATAGTATTAGCCTTAATTTTTTTAACGTTAAGCTTTGACAAACAAAAAGATCCAGCATTTGATACTGGTGAATGGTTTAAATTTAGAATCCATTACGGATTAATTACTGCGGGTTATGCAACTTTAGAAATTCGTGATGGAATTGTAGGTGACAAGAAAGTGTATCACGCAGTTGGGAAAGGATATACCACTGGCTTGGCCAATACTTTTTTTAAAGTGGAAGACAACTACGAGTCTTATTTTGACAGAGTAAGCACCAAACCCTATCAATATGTGCGTCAAATAAACGAAGGCGGGTACACAAAAAACGAAATTGGTTTTTTTAATCAAGATAAAAATACTATCTTAGTAAAAGATTTTAAAAATAATTCAGAAAAATCATTTTCAACACCCGAACAAGTTCAAGACATTGTGTCAACATTTTATTATTTAAGAAATCACCCTACAGTCGATAAATTAAGAGTAGGTGAGTCCATAGCAATAGATATGTTTTTTGATGGAGAAACCACAAAATTCAAACTAAAATTTATGGGACGTGAAGATATTGATACAAAATTTGGAAAAATCCCAACAATGATTTTTAGACCTTTAGTACAATCGGGACGTATTTTTAAAGAACAAGAAAGCGTAACAGTTTGGATATCTGACGACGATAATAAATTACCTTTACGAATAAAAGCCGATTTAGCAGTAGGTTCTTTAAAAGCCGATTTAGATGCTTTTAAAGGATTGAACAACCAGTTTACAATAAAAGAAGATTAATGATTAACCAAGAAACGGAACATATTTTACAAAATTTAGTACAAAAATTTGAAGCAATAAATCAAAAAACCGAAACCCATTTAGAAGGGTTATTATGGTCTAAACCAATTAATTATTGGGATTATATTCAAACAGATGTTTTACTAAATTTACAAACCCAAAGAACCATTTTGCCCGACGAAATGGTTTTTATTATGTACCATCAAGTTAACGAGCTATTGTTTAAAATGATATTGTGGGAAATGAATCAAATATGTCATAAAAACAATCCAACAATTGAAATTTTCACCGATAAATTAATGCGAATTTCAAGATATTTTGATATGTTAACCACCTCATTTGATATTATGGGCGATGGTATGGATGTTTCTCAATACATGAAATTTAGAAATACACTAACACCGGCAAGTGGTTTTCAAAGCGCTCAATATCGTATGATTGAATTTGCATCAACCGATTTAATTAATTTGATTGACTATCGTTTTAGGGATAACATTGATAGAAACACTCCTTATACACATGCATTTGAACATCTTTACTGGCAAGCCGCAGGAAAAGATCATGCAACAGGTGAGAAGAGTTTTTTAATTTTAGAATTTGAACGCAAATACAAATCCGAGTTTTTAAGATATATGGAAGAATATAACACCATTAATATTTGGCAAAAATTCAAACAATTACCAAAAAATGACCAAAAAAATGCCAATTTAGTTGCCGCAATGCGCCATTATGACAAAACGGTCAATATTACTTGGGTTATGGGACATTTAAATACAGCAAAAAAGTATATCGAAAGCGTATCTGGCCCACAAGAAGCAACAGGCGGAAGCGATTGGAAAAAATATATGCACCCAAAGTACCAAAGAAGAATATTTTTTCCCGACCTTTGGGATATTGAGGAATTAAAAAACTGGGGTAACGAAACTTAAATGAGTATTGAAAAAAGGATATTTAATAATAATTTTACTTTTAATTTTTGGATTACAATCTTGTAAAAAATCCAGAGAGGAATTTATTATTGAACCCGAAGAGCCTCAAAAACCCATTGTTGATTTTGGTTTTAAATACGATGATTTTAATGTTGAATACGACACTATTGATCGTCAAGATAATTTCGAAGCCATATTAAAAAAACAAAATCTTAACGGAAAAAAAGCTAGTGATATAATTAAGATTGTTAAAGATTCATTTTCGACAAATGTAAATTATAAAAGACCTTACATTACCCTTCGATCAAAAGACCGATTTAATAAACTGCAATATTTAATTTATCAACCCGATCGATTGAATTATTATTTAGTCGATTTAACAGATTCTATAGTAGGAAGAAAAAAATCACGACCGTTAACTTTTAAAATTAAAACTATAGCCGGCGAGCTAAGTGGCTCATTGGTGTCTACTTTAAAAAATCAAAAAATAGATGCTTCAATTACTAAAAAATTAATGAAAGTTTATGCTTGGTCCATCGATTTTTTTAAATTAAAAAAAGGAGACAAATTTGCTTTAAGTTATACCGAACGTTATATAAACGACACAGTTTATGATGGAATCGATAGTTTACGATGCTCCTTTTTTGAGTATAAAGGTGAAAAAATTTACGCATTCCCTTTTCAGCAAAACGCCAATGGTGGAAAAATAGATTATTTTAATTGTGATGGTAAAGCATTAAAGAACCTCTTTCTAAAAGCACCACTTAAATTTATAAACATCACATCGCATTTTAGTAAAAACCGTTTTCATCCAGTACAATTGGAATGGAAAGCCCACAAAGGCACCGATTATGCAGCTCCCAGTGGAACTCCAATAATGACAACAGCATCCGGTATTGTTGAAATGGCTGGTTATACAGCTGGAAATGGAAATTTTGTAAAAGTAAAGCACGACAAAACTTATTCTACTCAATATTTACACATGTCACGAATTTTAGTAAAACGAGGGCAAAGTGTTAAACAAGGCGATATTATAGGA
>JAYUFJ010000029.1:0-2578 GCA_043738775.1 Flavobacterium sp.
AAAAAATGGCTTGGTTTTTACGTTCACATTTAAAAAAATAATAGTATGTCAATCACAAAAGCACTTCACTGGCGTTATGCCACCAAAAGAATGAACGGATCAAAAATTCCGAAAGAAAAATTAGATAGTATTTTAGATGCCATTTCGTTGGCACCATCTTCGTTTGGTTTGCAACCTTTTTCCGTTTTAGTTATCGAAAACAAGGAATTACTCGAAAAAATAAAACCCATTACAATGGGGCAACCTCAAATTACCGAAGCATCGGCTTTGTTGGTTTTTGCGGTTTGGGATACATTGACTTTAGAGAAAATTAATGGGTATATAGCACTTATTGCAAGTAAAAGAAATGTAACAGTCGATAGTCTCAATAATTTGCAAGAAATAATTGCTTCACAACTCAAAAACAGTGATAGCGATAATTTTATTTGGAATTCCAAACAAGCCTATATTGCTTTAGGTTTTGCTTTGGTTGCTGCGGCTGTCGAAGAAATTGACAGTACGCCAATGGAAGGTTTTGATAAAAAATTGCTCGACAATTTACTACAACTCAAAGAAAAAGGATTGCGAAGTTCAGTTATAATGACATTGGGTTATCGAGATTCCAAAAATGATTATTTAGCCAATCTCAAAAAAGTGAGACGCGAAAAAGAAAAACTTTTTATTAAAATTGAATAATCGAATTTTCAATTAAAAAATTATTGAAGGATAAATTTTTTATAAAATGATGAAGTTAAAAAACAAATTCATAAAATCTTTACTCAAAAAAAGAAAGGCTTTTTCTAACAAAGGAGATTATGGTCACGCACTCGTTATAGCAGGTCACAAAGGCTATATGGGTGCGGCTGTAATTGTTGCAAAAGCGGCGTTACGATCGGGTTTGGGTTTGCTTTCGGTTAGTATTCCTGCCGAAGAACGGTTTATATTGCAAACTGCAATTCCAGAAGCAATGCTACTATTGAGAGAAGAAAATGAATATAATTTTGACAAATTTTCTGCTATCGGAATTGGTCCTGGATTAGGAACCGATACAATTGCAGCAGATTTATTGAAATATGTTTTAACAACGTTCAAAAAACCAATTGTTTTAGATGCCGATGCACTTACAATTATTTCAAAAAATAACGAAATAATGAATATCATTCCGTCGGGAACAATTATTACGCCACATATTAAAGAGTTTGACAGACTTTTTGGAAACCATAAAAACCAAGAGGACAGATTAGTAACTGCAATTCAAAAAGCAAAAGACCTCAATATCGTTATTGTTTTGAAAGACCATCATACCATAATTATATCAACCGAAAAGATATTTTATAATACCACAGGAAATTCTGGACTTGCAAAAGGTGGCTCTGGCGATGCATTAACGGGTACAATTACCTCTTTTTTATCACAAGGATATACGCCAATAAACGCAGCAAATTTGGGAGTTTATCTGAATGGATTGGCTGCCGATATTACCCTAAAAAAACAAGCATCGCAATCTATGATTATTACCGATGTTATAGAAAATTTTGGGAAAGGTTTTAAAAAAATCAGAAGTCAAAAAATTTAAACCCGTTCAAAATATACTTACAAAACTATTTTACCAAAACAATATTATTTTGGTTTGGTGTTTTTTCTCATCGATAATTAGTTTGTCTATTTATGCGATTATGTTAGAAATTTCTAATAAACAACAAAATCAAATTTTAAAATAAAAATTATGTTAATTAATTTATAATCAATGAATTATACAAACAAATAACAAAATTTCATAACATAAATATGTTCAAATAAAACCAACTTTACATTGTGAAAATACTTTCACATTAAAACATATATTTATTATGAAAACGAACGAACAATTGCAAAAAGATGTGCAAAACGCATTAAAATGGGAACCTTTATTACACGCTGCCGAAATTGGAGTTTCTGTAAAAGATGGGGTGGTTACTTTGACCGGAACTGTTGATAGTTACACCAAAAAAACCGAAGCCGAAAGTGCTGTAAAAAGCATTATTGGTGTAAAGGCTTTAGTCGAAAATATCGAAGTTAAATATGCGTCAACCTACGCAAAAAAAGATGACAACGACATTGCCAAAGAAATTATAAATGCCATACTATGGAATTGGGAAGTGCCAAACGATAAAGTAAAAGTTAAGGTAGAAAATGGTTGGGTTACCCTAGAAGGAGAATTGAGTTGGAATTACCAACGAACAGCTGCAAAAGATGCCGTTAGTAAATTAGCAGGTGTTATGGGTGTGTCGAACAACATTACTATAAAATCAGAATCTAAAGATGCAGTTGAAAAAGCCGATATTGAAAGCGCCTTTAGACGTAATTGGTCGCTAGATGATGAAGATATAAATGTCAAAGTTCATGATCATAAAGTTACACTTACCGGAACTGTTGGCTCATGGTATCAAAAGGACGAGGCGGCTAAAATAGCCTGGAAAGCCAACGGTGTTTGGATGGTTGATAATGAACTAGAAGTAGAATACGAATATGAATACGACGAAGAGTAAATAAATATTGGGAAGGAATTATTTCTTCCCTTTTTTTTAAATTTAGAATAAAATCAATGCGATAAATGAAC
>JAYUFJ010000030.1:0-7143 GCA_043738775.1 Flavobacterium sp.
CCAGTTACTGCTCCAGATGCTCCAATTGCCGAATAAGCATAATTATTGTTTTTAAAATAATATGTCAATAAACTGCCTGTTAATAAACAAATAATGTAGAGTAAAATAAAAATAAAATTTCCAAAAAAACTAATTACAACAGGCGCAAATGAATACAAAGCAAACATATTAAAAAATAAATGTGATATATCGGCATGTAAAAAGCCCGATGTTAGCATCCGATACTGCTCACCTGCTCGTATACTACCAATATGAAATTGAAATTGTTTAAAAAATAAAATATCATTAAAGCCTTTAAAACTAATTAAAACTGTAACACCAATCAATCCAAGTAAAATAAAATTGTAATCCATAAAAGTAATTTTTAGTAAAAATAGCAATTGTTATTTAAGTTTTGTTAAAGATTAAATAAAAATTAGATAAATCGTATCTTTGCAAAAAAAATTCAATGCAGTTGTTACTTTACATTCTTCTATATCCAATTTTATTAGGAATTTCAATTTTACCATTCCCTATTTTATATTTTTTTTCCGATTGCACCTATATTCTTTTGTATCGAATAATTGGATACCGTAAAAAAACCGTTCGAGACAATTTAAAATTAGCTTTCCCAAATTTATCGGATAAAGAACGTTTAATAATTGAAAAAAAATCATTTCATCACTTGTGTGACATTTTTTTTGAAATGGTTAAAACATTTACCATTTCAAGACAAGAAATGGAAAAACGTTTTAAAGTTTTAAATTTAAATGACTATTTAGAAATAGAAAAAAAAGGTAAAAGTATTGCATTAATGATTGGGCATTATGCTAGTTATGAATGGGCAATTTCAATGAACCACTATTTAAATTTTGAAGGATTTGGCATTTATAAAAAAATATCAAATAAATATTTTGATAAATTAGTTAAAGATATTCGCTCGAAATTTAAAGCCACTTTAATTACTACCAAAGAGACAAAAAAGATTATTGAAAAAAATTTTAATAATAAAAAAATGTCAATTTATGGTTTTGCAAGCGATCAAACACCAAGTTTTTCAGAAAAAACACACTGGGGAACTTTTATGGGAATTGAAACTCCAATTCACGTGGGTGCAGAAGTTTTAGGAAAACGGTTTGATTTTAATTTTGTTTATTTAAAAGTAAAAAAAGTAAAACGCGGGTTTTACGAAACCGAAATTGAACTATTAACCGATGATGTTCATTCATTTCCTGATTATGAAATTTCGGAACAATTTATTAAAAAAGTAGAAGCGCAAATTTATGAAGCTCCAGAATATTATTTATGGACTCATAAACGATGGAAACACCGTAGATAATATTTCATAAAAAAACCAATTATAAAATTTAAATTAATAATTGGTTTTTTTTAATAAAAATTATAATTTGCTAATGTAACTTCCGTACAAATCTTTAAATTGATAGCCTTCGTTAAACCGATTTTTGCTCAATTTATCGTATTCAACCAAACCCCAAAGCACAAATTCTTTTAGAAAATATTTGTCTTCTAACGCGATTTCAGGTTGGTATTTTTGTATTAAATTTTCTAATGGCTCAACTGCATCTAGTTGTTTTTTATATTCAGCGTCAGTTGCATCATCAAGTAATTCAAAACCTGTTTCGGCAAAAAACCATTCAAGTATTTTTGCAAACGGACTCGATTGAGCATCACGTTCTAATTTTTCAATTTTAGGAAAATAGGCTGGGAAAAAAGTGTGAATTGCATCACCAATTAAATGTTGAGCAACTTGAGCAGCACCTTCTTGCTCGCCTTCATAAACCAGTTCAACCTTACCGGTTAAAGCGGGAATTATTCCCATAAAATCAGACAAACGAACAGTTGTTTTAGCTGTTCCCGAAATTAATGCTCGACGCTCGGCTGTACTAACCAAATTTTCGAAAGCCGTAATAGTCATTCGAGCACTAACGCCGCTTTTATTGTCAATAAATTCACTTTCACGGGCTTCAAAACTAATTTGTTCCAACAAATCTTTGGCCAAATTGGGAACATAAACAGTTTCAGTTTGCTCTTTGTTTAGTTTAGCCTCTTGGTGCGTAATTAATCTAGCAACTTCAATGGTTTCAGGATAATGTGTCAAAATTTGCGACCCAATTCTATCCTTTAGAGGTGTTACAATACTTCCTCTATTGGTGTAATCTTCTGGATTTGCTGTGAAAACAAATTGCATATCAAGTGGCATTCGCAATTTAAAACCACGTATTTGAATATCGCCTTCTTGTAAAATATTAAACAACGCTACTTGAATTCGGGCTTGTAAATCGGGTAACTCGTTGATTACAAATATGCAGCGATTTGCACGTGGAATCATTCCAAAATGAATAACACGATCATCTGCGTACGATAATTTTAAATTTGCCGCTTTTATCGGATCAACATCACCTATTAAATCTGCTACTGTAACATCAGGTGTTGCGAGTTTTTCGGAAAAACGTTCGCTTCTATGAATCCAAGAAATTGGGGTCGCATCTCCTTTTTCGGAAATTAAATCTTTGGCGAAACGAGATATTGGTGCTAACGGGTCATCATTAATTTCCGAACCTTTGACAATAGGCATATATTCATCCAACAATTCAATCATTTTTCTAGCTAATCGAGTTTTTGCTTGCCCTCGAAGTCCTAGTAAATTAATATTGTGTCGCGATAAAATAGCACGTTCCAATTCGGGTATAACAGTGCTTTCAAAACCATATATGCCTTCAAAAACTGGCACTTTTGATTTTATTTTTTCTCGCAAATTATCTCGTAATTCGTCTTTAATTGATTTCGATTTATATCCCGATTTTATTAATTCGCCTAATGTTTTTATTGTTTCTATTTCCATTTTTCGTTAATTGAATCTTGCAGAATATGCTTTATTTTGCAGAGATTTTTATTTATATTTATAATTTATTGAATTGAATTTTGATTTTTAATATTCACAAAAAATTTTGTTTTTTTATTCTTTCATTATTCGAAATTACTTTACCCGTTTCTTCCTATTAGCTTCATAGTCTTCAAAAATAATTTCTCCCAAACCTTTCAAACCAGTATAAAATGCTTTTCCTTGATTGGCTTCGGTAAAATGATTCACAAATTTTTGCAAATAAGGGTCATTGGCAATCATAAAAGTAGTTATCGGGATTTTTAATTTTCGAGCTTGTTGTGCTTGGTTATAGCATTGTTCTACAATATATTCATCTAAACCATTTGAGTTCATATAATAAGAACCGTCTTTTTCACGAACGCAACTTGGCTTTCCATCAGTAATCATGAAAATTTGCTTGTTTGTATTTCGTTTTCTGCGTAAAATATCCATTGCTAATTGCAAACCAGCAACAGTATTGGTATGATATGGGCCGACTTTTAAATAAGGTAAATCTTTTATAGCTATCGGCCAAGCATCGTTACCAAATACTAAAATATCAATTGTATCTTTTGGGTAGCGAGTTGTGATTAATTCTGCCAAAGCCATTGCTACTTTTTTGGCTGGTGTAATTCGGTCTTCACCGTATAAAATCATACTATGACTAATGTCAATCATTAAAACGGTACTCATTTGAGCTTTAAAACGAGAATCTTCTACTACCAAATCGGCCTCGGTGAGCATAAATTGATCGGTTCCGTTATTGATTTGAGCATTTCTTAAACTTTCTGTTAATGAAATAGTTTCCAATCCATCGCCAAAAACAAAGTTGCGAAATTCGCCAGTTTGTTCATCACCATTGCCCGAATATTTAGTTTTGTGGTTTCCAGAACCAGATTTTTTTAAGTTTCCGAATATTTGATCTAAAGCGCTTTGCCTAATTGCCCTTTCAGTTTTTGCTGTTATTGTTGTACCAGTTGAGCCATCTTCCTTAATTTCTTCTCTTAGGTAGCCTTTTTTCTTTAAATCTTCAATAAAATCATCAATGGTATATTCTTGAGTAGTCAATTTATATTCTACATCTAACTGTCGCAACCAATCAATTGCTTCATCAAAATCACCCGAAGTGTGTGTAATTAACTCTTTAAAAATATCAAAAAGTTTATCAAATGGCGATTGAAAAGGAGCTTCGTAGGTTTTGAAAAAAAATCCTTTTTTGTCTTTTAAATTCATTTTATAAATGTAAAAAAATATAACTCTAAAAGTTAGAAACGAATATTAATTTTTAGTTAAAACAAATAAATTGACTTACAATTAGTTCCTAAAATTGTGTTCAATGCAAATATCAATTTTGTGATTGTCACATTTTTTTTGCTTCATTCCAAAAAATATCCATTTCTGCTAAAGTCATATCGGACAAGTTTTTACCCAACTCTTTGGTTTTACTTTCTAAATATTGAAACCGTTTGATGAATTTTTTATTCGTCCGTTCCAAAGCATCTTCGGGATTAATATTTAAAAAACGAGCGTAATTAATCATTGAAAATAAAACATCCCCAAATTCTGCTTCCATTTTTTCTTGGTTTTTTTCAAAAACCTCAACTTGAAATTCTTGTAATTCTTCTTGTACTTTTTCCCAAACTTGCTCTGCCTTTTCCCAATCAAAACCAACTCCTTTTGCTTTATCTTGAATTCTACTTGCTTTTACTAATGCTGGTAAACTTTTTGGAACACCCTCTAAAACTGATGTTTTACCTTCTTTTAGTTTTAGTTTTTCCCAATTTTGTTTTACTTCTTCCTCGTTGGCAACAACAACATCTCCATAAATATGTGGATGACGATTTATTAATTTATTGCAAATTTCATTACAAACATCGGCCATATCAAAATCGTTGGTTTCGCTTCCAATTTTGGCATAAAATACAATGTGAAGCAATAAATCGCCCAATTCTTTTTTAACTTCTGATAAATTATTATCTAAAATTGCATCGCCTAATTCATAAGTTTCTTCTATAGTTAAATGTCGCAATGATTGTAAAGTTTGCTTTTTATCCCACGGACATTTCTCTCGTAATTCGTCCATAATGTCTAGCAATCTTGAAAAACCGTCGAGTTGGGTTTGGCGTGAATTCATTTTTTTAATTTTTTAGTTGGGTAAAAATAGCAAATCTTGTTAAGAAATTGCTAGTTTACTTGAGAGTTGATACTAAAAAAACAAAACCCAATATTCAATTATTTTGAATATTGGGTTGTTATTATCTTTAATAATCAATAGTTCATGCAAACATTTAAAATTAATTAAATGTAAAATTAAGACTTCCGCTTGAAACGGTTTTTATAGCAACTCCATTACTGGCTGTATAATTAAATGTACCTACAATATTTTTATTTACATTACTGGTAATTGTTATACTACCAATAGAAACAGTATATGCTGGTTCATTATTTTTGTTTCCAATACCAACTTTATAATTTGCATTGTTTATAACATTATAGGTGCCTGCAACAGCATTTTTCGGAACTTGTACAAAATAAACTCCTGCATCTGTTGCAGTAAGGTTTGAATTATAACCAAAAAGAGCAAGGTCATTATTTACTGAATTTTGGCTTATCATTAAAAATTTTCCGTCGCTACTGTCACTATCCATAGTAAGTAAACTTCCATTATTTAACTTTAAACTCATTGTACCATTTGAATAAAAACCACTGCTAATTATTTTTACATTATTAATCAAACCATTAGTTATGATTAAACTACTTCCGTTTTGATTAAAAACTGTTCCTGAAAAATTACCACTTAATCTTCCAGTTACAATATCAAAGTTTGTAATATTTAAAGTACAACTTCCTGTTCCATTATTGCTTGTATATAGTCCATTTGCGGTAGGTGAAGAAGAATAAACTAGTCCACCATCACTGCTGGATGTAAAATTATAGGTTCCTACACCAATTGAAGTTAATGGAAATTGAATAGAAAGATTTTTTTGATCCAAACTAAATCCTGCTATTTGGATAAGTGACATTTGTTGACCCCCAAAACTAGATTGATTTATTGACGCTATTGCAGTATCTGGAATTGAAGCCCAGGATACACCTGCAATTGTTGCAGACATATTAGATTGAGATTGAACAACTGGATCTGCATCAGCAGCACTTTTAGAACAAGATGTTGTTAAAAAAATAGAGCATACTGCAATTAGAATTAAAGACTTGTAAGATTTCATATTTAAAATTTTGGCAAATTTAAACATTTTAAAATTACAAATAGTTATTTTTGAATAAAACTCAAAAATTAATTTTACTTTTAAATACAACAAAAAAATTAGTTAACTCTAGATTACTATTTTTAAATTGTTTAAATTAGTTTGGTATTAATTACTTATTTTTTATCTTTTTTTGGAGTAGATTTTTTAGTTTCGGCTTTTGCTTTAACCTCTGCTACAACTTCTTCTTTAATTTCTTCAGCCTTTTCAACTTTAGGCTCTTCTTTACTAACTAAACCTTTAGCTTGCAAAATGTTATACCAATTTAAAACTTTTTTAATATCTGATGGATATACTCTATCTTGATCATAATTTGGAACAATTTGTACAAAATAAGCTAATAATTTATCGTTATCTTCTTTGTGAGAAATGGTTGCTCCTTCGTTTTCTTTAACTGCAATTGCTCTTAAAATTTCTGCTAAAGGTTTTTCTTCTTCATAAGTGTACATCGAAATTTCAGATAGTAAACTTACATTACTTTTCATACCAACAGTAATTTTTTTTCCATCTATCATTGATTCTGCGACGAATCCGGTACGAGTTTGTACTTTCAATTCATATAAACCTGGCTTGCCCGAAATGGCTAATATTTTTTCTACGTTCATTTTTTAATCGTTATGTTTTTTATTTATTTTTATCTCTTTTTTACAAATTTCATTCGATAATCGGGTCGAGCTTTGCCTTCCATGATATTTTGTAATTTCTTTTTTATCAACGTTTTTTTTAGTGAAGATATTTTATCTGTAAATAATATGCCTTCAATATGGTCGTACTCGTGTTGTATTACTCTTGCAATCAAGCCGTCATAAGTCTCAGTTTTCAAAATAAAATTTTCATCTAAATATTCAATTGTTATTTTTTCGTTTCTAATAACATCTTCTCTTACATCAGGAATACTTAGACAACCTTCATTAAAAGCCCACTCATCCCCTTCTTCGGTGATCATTTTGGCGTTAATAAAGGTTTGTTTAAAAATCTTTAGATCTTTTTGCTCTTCGGTTGATAAATCTTCACTAT
>JAYUFJ010000031.1:0-2570 GCA_043738775.1 Flavobacterium sp.
TTAAATCACGGTAAAATAGTTTTCCAAAGGCTTCTAAAATTCCTCCGCTCATATGTCTGTAGTATTTTTCGTCAAATATTTCTACTAAATTGTTAACACCCATAGCCAATCCCATTCGAGCTTTGGTGTAATTTGAAAAATATTCAACAACCTTATAATATTCTTGAAAATTAGAAATCATAACAGTTTGACCAAGTGAGCATAAAAGTTCGGCACGATCCATAAAATCACGCTCGTCAATTTCTCCTTCCGATCTTAAATTGGACAATGTAATTTCAAAAATAACCAATGTGTTTTCTTTTTCAACACGATTTTCTTTTAAAAACATTTTTAATGACTTTTCGTACATATCAATATTTACACTTGTTACGGGGCGAAAACTTCCACGTAAAGCTAAAATATTTTTTTTGTACAACATTGCTGCTGGTAATATATTGTGACCTTCGGGGCTAAACATAACGGCATCAGTCATGCCATTTTTAACCAATTGCAAACTCATTAATCGGTTATCAACATTGGCAAAACGAGGTCCAGAAAAGTTAATGGTATCAATTTCAAGTTGGTCTTGTTCTAAATGATCGTATAAATATTTTAATAATTTTTTAGGATCATTGTATTTATAAAAAGCACCATAAATTAAATTCACACCTAAAATACCTAATGTTTCTTGTTGCAAACGGGCATCGGTTTCTTTAAAACGAATGTGCAAAATTATTTCATTATAATCTTCATCTGAATCGATTTGGTATTTAATACCAACCCAACCGTGACCTTTAAATTTTTTGGCAAAATCTATTGTAGCAACAGTATTGGCATAACTAAAAAACATTTTATTTGGATGTTTATTTCTATCCAAGCGTTGTTCAATAAGCTCAGTTTCGTGAGTAAGCATTTTTTTTAAACGCTCTTCGGTAACATAACGTCCATCGGCTTCAATTCCATAAATAGCGTCCGAAAAATCTTTATCATAAGCCGACATTGCTTTGGCAATAGTACCCGATGAACCGCCCGAGCGAAAAAAATGACGAACAGTTTCTTGTCCGGCACCAATTTCGGCAAAGGTTCCATAAATATTCTCGTTTAAATTTATACGCAAAGCTTTGTCCTTTAGTGAAGGAATTTGCTCAATTACTTTATCGCCTTTTAATTTTATATCTAATTCTAATCCCATAATAATCTTGAATTCGGTACAAAGTTACTAAAAATGAAAGTTTGTAGCTAAATAAATTTTTTAATTTATCTTTTAAATAATAACCTTAACTTTAATATCTTTACAAATAACAAAAAATATGCTAAATGACTATTTATTTTTTAGGAACTGGTACTTCGCAAGGAATTCCGGTAATTGGAAGTGATCATCCAGTTTGTTTAAGTAACAATTTAAAAGACAAGCGATTACGAGTTTCAGTTTGGATTTACAATGAAAATAATTCATTTGTTATTGATTGCGGACCTGATTTTAGACAACAAATGTTGACTTCTAATTGTAATAGATTAGATGCTATTTTGTTAACTCACGAGCATTCCGACCATACAGCTGGACTTGATGATATACGCCCATTTTCATTAAAGAATGGTGCATTACCAGTTTTTTGCCACGATAGGGTTTTGAATAATTTGAAAAAAAGATTTGATTATATTTTTGAAAAAGAAAATAAATATCCCGGTGCACCATCAATAGACATTATTGAAGTTAAAAACAACGAATCGTTTTTTGTAGGAGATTTTAATGTAATTCCGATAAATGTAATGCACGGAAATCTTCAGGTTTTTGGTTATAGAATCGATGATTTTGCTTATTTAACAGATGTAAAAACGATTCAAAAAAAAGAATCGGACAAATTAAAAGGCTTAAAGGTACTGGTTATTAATGCTTTAAAAATTGATTCACATCCATCACATTTTAGTTTGCAGGATGCTTTGGATTTTGTAAATTTGGTTCAACCTGAAAAGGCATTTATTACCCACATTAGTCATTTAATGGGTTTTCATGATGAGGTTGAAAAAGCGTTACCCAAAAATGTGTTTTTGGCATTTGATAATTTAACGATTACAATTTAAAATTATTTAAGTTTTTGATAAATTATTAATTTACGTAATTAATTGAATCAATTTTATAGATTGTTAAAATTTAGAAACTTAAATAGTAACGTTATAAACCCAGAAGCTAGTGTTGCACTATTGATAAAAAAAGTTAAATTTTATGAAAAAGCAGTTGTTTTTATATTTGTTTATTTGTTCTTTAATGGTCAATTTATTTACTTATATGTACTACAATAAAGGGTTTACTTTTTTGGAAAACAGGTACGATAAATTGAGTAAACGAACTACTATTGAAAAAGATTCGTTGTCTAATTTATTGTTCGATGCCAACAAATTTTCGTTGGAAAATAATGATAATTCACAAAACTATTTTGAAGGAAAGAACGTAAATGAAATTATAAAAAGAGTTAACGATGCACTTTTGACTTACAATGATGATAAAGAAGGGAATAAATTTACGGGCCAAGTTACAATGGGTTCACAAAAATTTATAATTAATAAAATAAAACTGTTAAATCACCGTTGGA
>JAYUFJ010000032.1:0-2570 GCA_043738775.1 Flavobacterium sp.
AATATTTCGGACAGAAACGGAGATGGTTTTGATTCAGTTGCTGTTTGGAATGATTTAATGACTACAAACTCGGTACAAACTAATCCTTTTGGTTTTAAAATTGATTTAACAAACTATTCACTAACCACAACAAATGTTTTAACTACAGCTTCAACAAATCCAATTTTAAACGGAGCTTTGGGAGCTGTTACAAATTTAAAATTCTCGGCAGGTGCATCATTAACTACAACAACTTCAACTGCTAAAGGATTAATTTGGAAAACAGGAGTTGCTCAAGGTACAACAAATGTAATGTGTGCTTCATCAACATTCGGTTTAGGTAGAGTTTTTGTAATTTGCGATTCTTCACCTGCCGATGACGGAACTGGTGCTTCTGGCGATAATTTATTTCCAGGTTGGACTGAATTAGTTTCACATTCTCGTTTGCATATGAATGCTTCACTTTGGTTGGCAAAATTGTAATATTATAAAAAATATAATTTTAAAAATCCTATTCGTCACGATGAATAGGATTTTTTTACGTTATTAGTTTAAAATAAAACTTTTTGATATTTATTTTTTTATTAAAAAAACATTACTTGAAAATATTCATATCTTCATTATAAACAGGACTTTGTATGTTTAAAAAATTTAAAACGCTATGAAAAACGTGGTTTTGTGTTACAGTTTTATTGGGCTTTAATTTTTTTAAACTATTGTCAGATAACCAAACTATAAATGGAATCTCATATTGTTCTTTAGGGGCAATGCTCAATGGTAAACCATGCATATATAAGTTTTTTTCTCCCAAAGATTCTCCGTGGTCGGAAACAAAAATCATAGTACTTTTATACTCTTTTAATTGTTTTAAATTCTCAATTACTTTTGATAAAATGTAATCCGTATAAACAATAGTGTTATCATAAGCATTAATTAATTCTGTGTGAGAGCAATTTCCTAATTCTACACTTTTACAGACTGGTTTAAAGGTTTCAAATTCAGGCGGATATTTAGTATTATAAGTTGGCCCATGGCTGGTACTAGTGTGTAATACTATTAATATTTTATTTTTTTTACAAGCTTCAATTTGTTCTTTTAATCCGTTAAAAAGAACAGCATCATAGTTACAAGTCTCACCCTTACAGTTTGCCATTAAAGCTTCTCTATTTTGATAATTTTTTATATGTATTGGTGGTTCGCCCCAGTTTGTGGTTCTCCAAACAACATCTACATTGTTCCTAAATAAATAATTTGGTAAAATTTCATATAAATCATCAGTATCGGTATGTTCTAAAATACATTTTACGCCAGCAGTAGTGTAAGTAGCGCCCGAATTTGCATTAAAATGAAATACATTAGGTATTTTTGAAAGTAACGGATTGGTATTTTTTTTATATCCATACAATGAAAAGTTTTCCTTTCTTGCCGATTCTCCTATGACTAAAACAACTACCGATTTCTGATTGTCCTTTATGATAGCATTTGGCAATAAAATTTCCTTTTCATTTTCTTTATGTTTATGAACATAAAACAGAGAAATATTTACAGTATAAGACCAAGGCATTGCAAGTCCACCTAAAGTTTTTGAATTTTTATCAATCCACAAAACATTACTTGCATTTGCGGCTACTAAACCCAAAATAAATAGTAAAGTGAGTGAAATGATAGTGAAAAATTTCTTGGTAGTAACGTTTATTAATTTTAATTTTATTATAAAAATGCTAGGAATAATACCTAGTATAACTAAATAAACTATTAATTTTAATGAAAAAAAACTTGTTGACTCCGCATAATCTGTATTCAAAACATTGCCTATCATACTTTCGTCAATAATAGCGCTGTAGGTATTTACAAAATAAATTGCAATGGAATTAATTATGAAAAATAAAACTAATAAAAATTTTCCAATAATTTGTGATATAAAAAAAATTATAAAAAAAACTAAAGCATTTAAAACTAACATTAAAATAACCAAACTAATTATAATAAGGATTCCGTTAAAACTTTTACAATCAACATTACTAGCTACAAATTTAAAAAAAGGGTAATGAAAGAATAAAAAATTTATAAAACTCATTAAAAGTACAAAATGAGTTAATTTTAAATTATTTTTTAATGTATACATAAATGATTTTATAGAGTGAAACAAAAAGACTAATTAATGCTAAATAAAACACGATTAAATTTTCATTATTTATTTTACTAATTATAGAAATACACGAACCAATAATTAATAAAATAAAAATTGGATAGTATTTTTTATTGTTAATCCATATCCAGATTTTATATTTTTGGCTAACAAAAATTCCAATAAGTCCTGAAATATATCCTACAATACTTCCAATAATTACGTCAAGTGGATAGTGTGCTCCTACTCCAACTCTTGTAAATACAATTGTTAATCCGATAAATAATATCAAAAAAACCCAAAATAATTTATTTTTTAACACTTTAGGCATAAAGGCGAACAACAAAACTGTAAGGGTTGTAAATACTGTAATCGAATGTCCTGAGGGTAAACTTGCAAATCCGGTAGCGGTTTTTCCAATAATAATGAAACTTTTAGTATCAAACACCTCCGAAGCTCTTGG